>NZ_JBXWMF010000003.1:0-286839 GCF_059609725.1 Ruegeria sp. YTSC199 | reverse complement strand
GCGTCAAGGAAGGCGTCATCGAAGCGATGAAGTTCTTCACAAACGTCAAAACATATTCCCTGCCCTGGCCAGACTGACATTCCTACCCCTTCCGTTCTCGGGAGGGGCCTCAGATATATCTCCCTGGAACTTGCGGACCTTTCTCGGTCCGCATCTTTTCCAAAGCGACAGCGAGGAGCGGAAATGCCACAGATTGTCCATACCGAAGGGGAATCAAATACTTCGGAAGCACGCAAAGCATGGCTGAAGAAGTCCATTGGGCCCAAATCATCGCCTTTGCTGAAGCGTGACGCGGATGTTTTTCTGCATCAATCCCTGTCCAGCCCCTGTGTCAGCACGATTGCCCGGGCAGAAGGCATCTGGATCGAGGACATGGATGGTCGCCGCTACATGGACTTCCATGGCAATTCGGTGCATCACATCGGCTATGGCCATCCTCGGTTGGTGCAGGCGATCAAGGATCAACTGGATGACCTGCCCTTTGCCCCACGCCGCTTCACCAATGACCCGGCGGTGGAACTGGCCGAAAAGCTGATTGCCATCACCCCCGGTGATCTGGGCAAGGTGTTGTTCACCACCGGCGGCTCGGACGCCAATGAAGTGGCCCTGAAAATCGCCCGCGCCGCAACAGGCCGGTTCAAAACGCTCAGCTTCTGGGACGCATTCCATGGCGCGGGTTTTGGTGCGGCAAGCGTTGGTGGCGAGGCCACGTTCCGCAGCCATATCGCAGGTCCACTATTGCCGGGAACCGAGCATGTGGCACCATTCCACCCTACCCGTTGCCCCTATGGGCACACAACGCTTGAGGCCAGTGCCGAAGCCTGTGCCAACATGATCGACTATGTATTGGAACGCGAAGGCGACATCTGCGCCGTGGTGGCCGAAGCGATGCGCGCGGTCCCCATCGTGCCGCCTCCGGGTTTCTGGAAACGAGTGCGCGAAATCTGCGACAACCATGGCGCGTTGCTGATCCTGGACGAGATCCCGACCGGCCTGGGTAAGACTGGGCGTATGTTTTCGTTCGAGCATGACGAGATCATTCCTGACATTGTCACCATCGGCAAATCAATGGGCGGAGGTATCCTGCCCATCGCCGCCTGCATTGCACGCAAGAACCTGGATGTGTGCGGAGATTTTGCCATCGGGCATTACACACATGAAAAGAACCCAGTGACCGCCCGCGCCGCCTTAACCACGCTGCAGATCATCGAGGATGAGGGATTGGTCGAGCGCGCAGCAAAGTTGGGCGAACACGCAACGACCCGCCTGATTGATGCGCTGCAGAATGTTCCCATCGTCGGAGATATCCGGGGCCGTGGCCTTATGTTCGGGATCGAGATTGTCGAAGACCGCGCCACCAAGGCGCCGGCAAATGCCCGCGCGGAACGGATCTATTACGCCTGTCTTGAGGCGGGGCTGAGCTACAAGATCAGCCAGGGATGCGTGCTGACCCTGTCGCCGCCGCTGATAATTTCCCAAGCGGAGTTGGACCGGGCGATCGACATCGTTGTTGCTGCAATCGAAGACGAGATTTGACCCGCTGAACCACATCCGCCGGGCAATGTAGGATTAAACGAATAAGCGGCGGCCATATGGATCAGTGCCTAAATGAAAGCAGTACTGCAGAATCGACTGGAACGCCCGCGCGCGATGACGTGTTAGAAGAAACACTATTTGCGGGGTCTCGAATGAAAACTGCGATGACCTGAGCCGAGTTTGCAGTCGGAGTGAAGTATGGCAATTGTCACCTTTGTGATCAGTCTGGCCGGGGCAACCATGCTACTGCTTTTTGCGGTGCGCATGGTGCGTACCGGGATCGAACGCAGCTATGGCGCGTCGTTCCAGCGGGTGATGACGCAGCAGCGCAGTTACTTGCAAGCCTCGCTGGTGGGCGTGGTGATGGCAATGGTGCTGCAAAGCTCGGCCGCTGTAGCCCTGTTAAGCTCGGGCTTTGCTGCCAGTGGAATGCTCAGCTTTCCGGCTGGGCTGGCCATTGTTCTGGGCGGCGATCTGGGCTCAGCTCTGATCATTCAGATCCTGTCGTTCAAACTGGACTGGCTTGTTCCCTTACTGTTGGCCATCGGCGGCTATCTGTTCGTCAAGACCGAAGCCAAGAAAGCCCGACAGCTGGGACGTATCCTAATGGGTGTGGCCTTTATCCTGATCTCACTTAGGTTCCTGCGAGAAGCGATGGATCCTATCCGCGACAGCGCGTTTCTGCCTGCCGTGGCCGATTACCTGGCACGCGACTATATCACCGCCTTCCTTGTCGGTGGAGCACTGGCCTTTGTGATGCATTCGTCGGTCGCGGCTATTCTTATGTGCGTAACGCTTGTACAGATTGGCGCGATCCCGTTTGCTGCGGGCATGTCGCTAGTCATTGGCGCGAATTTCGGTTCGGCCTTCATTCCGGTCTGGTTGACACGTGGGATGCCTGTGACGGCCAGGCGGATACCCTACGCCAATCTGACGCTGCGGGGCAGTTGGGCTTTGATTACCCTGTTTGCGGCAAATATGGTCCTACGCATCGGGCTTTTGGGCGACCCGCAAGGAGGCCAGATGCTCGTCAACACCCATATTGCCTTCAATCTGTCGCTTCTGGTTCTGGCGCTTCCGTTTTGTGGCCGTTTGCAGAAACTGTTTGAAACGCTCCTGCCGGATCAGAAGAAAGAACCGCGTACTCAATCCACAAGACCGGTTAGCGCGTTGGACATGAAAAGTACCGCGGTCCCCAGCCAGGCCATACCTAGCCTCAAACGAGAACTGCTGCGGATGAGCGATCTTGTCGAAACCATGTTCCGCCCCGTCCTTGAACTGTATCGCAGCGGAGACAAAGAACAGATCCGGTCCGTTCAGGCCATTGACGAGGGCGTAAACCAGTGCCTGTCAGGGATTCGGACCTTTGTTGCCGCAATGCCCGCGGAACTCTATGAAAAACAGGATGCAAAAACCGCGCGCGACCTTATGGAAATTGCGATCCGGCTTGAAACGGCGGGTGACGTTGTGGCAAAGCGCCTAACCGTGTTGGCAAGTGAAATACGAGCCAAGGGCTCGAGTTTCTCGCAGGAAGGCTGGTCGGAACTGGTTCAGATGCACGAGGGTATTCTGGCTAATATGAAGCTGGCATCGAATGTACTTATCTCGGACGATCTGGAAAGCGCGCGGCTTCTGAGCCTGGAGAAAACCGAAATTAAGCGGGTAGAGCGTGAGAGCCGGAAACGACATCTACGCCGGTTACAGCGCGGGACAACGGAAAGCTTCGATACCAGCGATATTCATCTGGAAACGTTGCGCGCGTTTCGCGAATTCAACAGTCACATCGCGTCTGTTGCGTATCCAGTCCTGTACCGGAATGGCCAATTGCTTGAAACACGATTGATTAAGGAAATAGCCGATTAGCGAGGTATCTTGTTTGCTATTCTTGGACCTCCGTTTCCTAACCTTAGTGGTGGACCAGTTCAGTTGGAAAGGCTCAGGCGACGCCTTGCGCAATGATGAATAAACGTGACATAGGAAACCTCTCAGGGCTGTGACCATTGCGTCCATCCCCAAGCGAAATGCTGTAACGGCAATTACTTCCGGCGCGGGCATCTCGTGGTCAGGTAGAACTCTCACCAAGGCTCCGCAGGTTGGCTCGGTGTTCCGCATCTCTCCAAATAGTCTGGCGACGCAAATATCCGCTGCCGCATCACACCGATCCGTCGAACAACAAGGGCCGCATCCGGCATCACGGCGCGGATGCGTATCGACAGATCGAACCCGGCCTCGATCATTTCTATCACATTGTCGTCTATAGAAAGCGTAAATCGCAGGTCGGGATAGGCTTCTAAAAACTCGGGAAGCATCGGTGCTATATCGGTCTGGCCGAAAGAGCCTGATGCATTCACCCAAAGGTGTCCACGCACCGCGCTCGAATCTTAACTGATGGTTTGCTCCGTTTTTTTTCCGCATCGTGGGTTCCATTTGCGTCCTGACAAGAAGGACTGCCGATGTAAGTCATTGGCATGGATCGGGTCGTTCTGGTGCGAAGGACGGTTCCCAGACTCTCTTCCAGTAGCTTGATTTCTCTGCTGAGAAGCGCAGGAACTGCACACGACGCATAGTCGGCCGTGGATCTTTGTTGTTGCTCACCTCGCGGATCGCCTGCAGCCAACAACATCATTCATTGTGACGAGGGAGCCGAATACTTCTACGACCGCCGCAACCGCTGGCCGACCAATCGCCTGCTCCAAGGCTAGCTGCCTAGCGAAAGCAGGGTCCGCGTCCAACGCAACAGCCAGAGCCGGAACGCGATCGAGCGCCACCTTGGACCGACTCCGCTTGATCATCGTGATCATGTTTTGGTTCACATAGCCGGCCTGTCCCGCACCCTCAGTCTGGCTATTAGTCGATTTCCGTTCGAGCGCCAGGTGCTCAACGTATTTCGCCAAACTTGTTTTTCGTATGGTTTCTAAGTCATCGCTGTCTTCTCAAAAGTGTCGCGGCACGCGCTGCATGGCTTCTCTGTAGCGAGCCTGACAATGGGAAATTGTTGCGAAAAAACAAACAACCAAAATGCTTAGCCGTTTGAGATCAACCCAGTCTAACTCGGCCTATCTATCCAGGCGGAAAAACAGCGGTCTTTTTTACCGTTCCATAGACAAAGCTGGTATCGATCGAGGCTATTCCACCGATCGGATGAATTCGGTGGCGAATAAATTCCTCGTATGCCTCGAGATCCGATACCAATACCCGCAACTGGTAGTCCATTGCGCCGGTCAGCACGTGGCATTCAAGAACTTCGTCGATCATCCGAACACGCTTTTCGAAGTTCTGAACGTCCGTTTCATTGTGCCGCTCTAACCGGATACGCACGAAGACGGTAATGGCCATCCCATATGCGGCAGCGTCAACATCAGCACTGTATCCTTTAATCACTTCGTTGGCTTCAAGGTTTTTGACACGGCGCAAACACGGTGAGGGAGACAAGTTCACTTCGTCAGCGAGATCCTGGTTCGTCATGCGCCCATCTCGCTGCAACGCTCGAATGATCTGTCTGTCCTTAGCGTCCATTTGCTCCCCTTAGTTAGCAGAATCTGCCAATTTTGCCGCACATGTTGGTATTTTTCGCAACCATTTTCCCAAAGTAAAGGCGCAAACTGGCTTCAACATGAATCAGGAGCTTGCAATGACTCGTTCAACCGGATTTGCCACCCGCGCCATTCACCACGCTTATAACCCTCTGGAAAATGACGGCGCGCTGACACCACCGCTGCATTTGACGTCCACGTTTACTTTTGAAACCGCAGAAGCAGGTGGCGAGATGTTCGCCGGTGAGCGTGAAGGTCATATCTACAGCCGTATTTCAAACCCTACATGCGACCTTCTTGAACAACGCATTGCCGTGCTTGAGGGGGCCGAGGCTGGGCTGGCTCTTTCAAGCGGCATGGGGGCGATCACTGCGGTGCTTTGGACACTCCTGTCGCCGGGTGATGAGGTAATCGTCGACAAAACGCTTTATGGCTGCACGTTCGCCTTCATGCGTCACGGATTGGCGAAATGGGGGGTCACGATCACTCATGTCGACATGACAGACCCTGACAACCTGAAAGCGGCTGTTTCCGACAATACCCGCGTTGTCTATTTCGAAACTCCGGCCAATCCGAACATGCGCTTGGTGGACATCGCCGCCAGCGCCGAAATTGCGCACTCGGTCGGTGCCACGGTTGTCGTCGACAACACCTATGCCAGCCCGTATCTGACCCGCCCGATCGAGCACGGGGCTGACATTGTTCTGCACTCCGCTACCAAGTACCTCGGCGGGCATGGCGACGTGGTCGCTGGCCTGGTTGTAGGGACCACCGAACAGATTTCTGAGATCCGTCTGGTTGGGATGAAGGACATGACCGGCGCGGTAATGGCCCCGTTCAACGCGATGCTGATCCTGCGAGGTCTGAAAACACTGAACCTGCGGCTGGATCGTCACTGTGCGTCCGCCAAGGTCGTTGCAGATTTCCTCAAAGCACATTCCGCCGTCGGCGAGGTTTACTTCCCCGGGCTTGAGAGTTTCGCCCAATACGATGTCGCGCAGCGCCAGATGTCCCAACCCGGCGCCATGATAGCGTTTGAAATCAAGTCCGGCCTGTCCGGTGGGATTGAATTCATGAACCGCCTGAACATGATCCAGCGCGCGGTATCCTTGGGCGATGCAGAATCGCTGATCCAACACCCAGCATCCATGACCCATTCGACGTATACGCCGGAAGAGCGGGCGGAGCATGGGATCAGCGATGGCCTGATCCGTCTGTCCGTCGGGCTGGAGGATGTCGAAGACATCCTTGCAGACCTAGAGCAAGCTTTGCCCTACCCTGCCCGCAGCGCCGCCTGATCCCGGAGACCACCATGCACATCGATCCCACCCAACTGAAGATCGTCGAACAGCGCCTGCTGTGGTTGTCGCATTGGATGATCCACCATGCCAACCATGTCCGACCAAAGGTGGATGGGATCAAGATCGGTGGCCATCAGGCTTCGTCTGCTTCGATGGTATCGATCATGACCGCGCTCTACTTCTCGGCCTTACGCCCAGAGGACCGGGTTGCAGTCAAACCCCATGCCTCTCCGGTTTTCCATGCGATGCAGTATCTCATGGGCAATCAAACGCGCGAGAAGATGGAGAGTTTTCGCGGATTCGGGGGTGTGCAAAGTTATCCCAGCCGGACCAAGGATATTGACGATGTTGATTTCTCGACCGGATCAGTGGGTCTGGGTGTCGCGATCACCTCGTTTGCCTCGATCATTCAGGACTACATCAAGGCCAAAAGCTGGGGCTCGGACGCCCCAATGGGGCGTATGGTGGCCCTCGTGGGCGATGCTGAACTGGATGAAGGCAACGTTTATGAGGCGTTGCAGGAAGGTTGGAAGAACGATCTGCGTAACACGTGGTGGATCATCGATTACAACCGACAGTCACTAGACGGTATCGTCCGGGAAGGATTGTTTGAACGGATCGAGAAAATCTTCGATGCGTTCGGTTGGGATGTCGTTCGTCTAAAACACGGGGTCCTGCAACGCGCGGCTTTTGAAGAGCCCGGCGGCAACCGCCTGCGTGACTGGATCGATGCTTGCCCCAACCAGGACTACTCCGCTTTTACTTTCATGGGTGGCGCGAACTGGCGTCAGCGTCTTTTGGACGATCTGGGGGATCAGGGGGATGTGACTGCTCTGATCGAACGGCGCACGGACGCGGAACTTGCTGCCTTGATGGAAAACCTTGGCGGCAACTGCGTCGAGACCATGGCCCAGGCATTTGCCGCCATCGATCATGATCGCCCAACATGTTTCCTAGCCTACACCGTCAAAGGATGGGGCACCCCCATTGCAGGCCACAAGGACAATCACGGCGGGCTGATGAACAACAGCCAGTTTGCCGCGTGGCAGTCGCACATGGGCGTGCCGAAGGGCGAAGAATGGGAGCCACTTGCGACGGTGCAAGACCCAGACACGCTCAAGGGTTTTCTGGCGAACACTCCGTTCTTTGCCAAAGGTCCGCGCCGCTACTTTGATGACAAGCTGGAAGTACCGCCTATCGAGATCGACACTGCTCGCGAAATCTCGACCCAGATGGCGTTTGGCAAGATCCTTGACGATCTATCAAAAGGCGACAGCCCACTGGCTGAGCGCATTGCGACCACGTCCCCAGATGTGACAGGCACGACAAGCCTTGGCCCATGGGTAAACCGGCGCAAGTTGTTTGCCCGATCCCAGCAAGCCGACGCCTTCATAGACCATCGGATCCCTTCGACGGCGAAATGGGAGTTCACGCCAGAAGGGCAGCATATCGAGCTTGGTATCGCCGAAATGAATCTCATGTTGCTTCTGGGTGCGGCGGGTCTATCGCATTCCCTTTTCGGTAAGAGGCTGATCCCAATTGGCACCGTCTATGATCCATTCGTCAGCCGCGGCCTCGATGCTCTGAATTACGCCTGTTATCAGGACGCGCGCTTCATGTTGGTTGGCACACCATCGGGTGTCACACTCGCACCCGAAGGTGGAGCACATCAATCCATCGGAACACCGCTCATCGGGATGAGCCAAGACGGGCTGGCCGCTTTTGAGCCCGCCTTTGCCGACGAACTGGCGGTGATTATGGAGTGGACCTTTGACTACATGCAGCGCAACGGCGAAGGGCAACCGAACGAGCGCACCTGGCTACGTGATGAAACCGGAGGGTCTGTCTATCTGCGCCTGACGACCAACCCGATTGAACAGCCCGGCAAACGTGTCGACAACGAGTTTCGCCAAGGTGCCATCGACGGGGCCTATTGGTTGCGAAAACCAGGACCCAATTGCGAAGTCGTAATCGCCTATCAAGGCGCAGTCGCACCGGAGGCAATCAAGGCTGCCGGTCTGATTGGCGAGGGTCGTCGCGATATAGGTGTTTTGGCCGTGACATCGGCAGATCGGCTGAATGCCGGATGGACCGCCGCTCAACGAGCGCGCTCTCGTGGTAACCGGTCGGCACGCTCTCATATCGAAACCCTGATGTCCGGCCTGCCGACCCATTGCAAGCTTGTCACTGTTATCGATGGTCATCCTGCGACTCTTTCCTGGCTGGGGGCTGTGCTTGGACATCAGACCATTCCAATGGGGGTCGAGCATTTTGGCCAGACCGGAACGATCGACGATCTTTATCGCCACCATTGCATAGACGCAGACGCTATTCTGGAGAAAGTGAATGGTCTAACCCAAGGCAAGGCTCTTCACCGAGCGTAGATGGGTGGAATTAGGTAAAAATACAGAGAACAGCGCTCCTTTGACTAAAAATGGTCCGTTGTCAGAGTTTTTGGAACCAAGAACGGCTTAAATTAAGAGAGTGTTTGGCACATCTGGTTGGATTGATTACCCATCGCTAATTGGATACGACCGACGGCACTAGCGCGCCCAATAGCAAAGAAAACAAGTTCCGTTGGGACTACGTTTAACTAAAGCGGGATTGGTGACCGCGGTCAGCATCGATGGATGAAGCTATGGGAAAATCTGAGCCGCAGCAGTTGATCACGCGTCTATCCAAGCCGCGCGGTGGACGGCAGCTTTAGACCAACCAGGGCATCAAAGCTGCTCGCTTCAGAACGGTTTTGGTTTGCGCTTACAGAGGTGCCGCTCATTTGTTTTATTCACCACGAAGGTTCCAGTAACTTAAAAAAGGCGGCTGCCGTAGTCGCAACTAAGACGGCTGCAATTTGATCGATCCTAGGCTGAGACGTCAAATCGGAATGCCAGAGATTTGTCGAGTGTTCTGCGGCACCCAACCCCTTTTTGCTTTCAATGCTAAATTGAGCGCTTGGAGAATCAACATGAATCGTGTTTGGTGCCCGCGATGGTTCCCGACCGCTTTGTGCGATCCGGGATAAAAGGGAATACGGTGCGGTCCCTGTTAAAGAGGCCAAATCCGTGACTGCCCCCGCAACTGTAGGCGGTGAGCGACCCGAGATCGTCCACTGGGCATTTGCCTGGGAAGGATCGGGACAGCGTTGACCCGCAAGTCAGGAGACCTGCCATCCGACTATGAATGAACCTGGGCGGGGTGTCCCAGAGGGAGATGACAATGTTTCAAACGGCCTTTGCCGTCCAAAGACTTGCACTCGCTTCGCCCTCGCACAAACGGAGGAGGCGATGCCGTTGTCATTGCAGAAATCTGAAGCCCGACCCTGCGCAATCTACGGGGTCATCGTCCCCTCACCAGAGCTTTTTAGCTACACCTCCGCATTAGACGCGGGAGAAACCCGATGACCCGGCGCGCAACGGATTTTAGCGCCGGTTCGCAACGGGGCCGCTGCCTGACCGAATTCAGCATACCAGTGTTGGTTGGCGGCGCTTTGACCCTGTCTGCCTTGCTGTGGCTGGCAATAGTTTCGGTGATTTGATGTCGGCCGTTCTTCAAATCCGCGATCTTACTCTTGGTTACCGCGACCTGACATTGTTCCGGCGCCTGTCCATGGATATCGACGCTGGCACAACTCTGGCCGTTCTGGGGGCGAACGGGTCGGGCAAAAGCACCTTTGTCAAAATGCTACTGGGTCTGATGGATCCGCTCTCGGGCAATCTCAACTGGCCCAAGGGCCGCCCGGCCGAAATCGGATATCTGGCGCAAATGACCGAGTTCGACCGACGTTTTCCCATTCGCGTGCGCGATCTGGCCGCGATGGGCGCGTGGCGCGGGTTTGGTTTCCGCTCGGGGCTGGACAGTACCGCACGCGACCGGATGACGGCGGCGCTGGACGAGGCCGGCGTTCTGGATATTGCCGACCGCCCCCTACACATGCTGTCGGGTGGTCAACTTCAGCGCGCTTTGTTCGCGCGGGTCATCATGCAGAACGCCCCATTGATCCTGCTGGACGAACCCTTTGCCGCCGTAGACCAAAGCACCGAGGCGCATCTTCTGTCGATCATCCGCCGCTGGCGCGACGAAGGTCGTGCCGTAGTGCTGGTGGTGCATGATCTGTCATCGGTTCTGGACCACTGCAGCCACACTCTGCTGCTGGGCGGGCAGGAAGCCACCCATGGCACAGTGAATGACGTCCTGACCCCCGACAGGCTGGTCGCACAGGGGTACCTGTCCGAAAGCCAAGCCTCCTGGATGTTTCGAAGCAATCCACCCACAGCGGAGACCGCGCATGTTTGACCTCCTCACTGAAATGTGGAGCTTTGCCTTCATGCGCCGTGCTTTTGTGGCAACCACGGTCTTGTCAGCGTCGGTCGCGCCGGTGGGGGCGTTCCTTGTCCTGCGCCGACTGTCGCTTGCGGGTGAGGCAATGGCCCACGCGATCACGCCCGGTATTGTCATTGGCTTTGTCACAGCGGGGCTGTCAGTCATGTCCCTGCTGATTGGAGGATTGATCGCCGGGGTCGGCGTCGCCATCCTGACAGCGCTGCTGGCCCGCCGGACCATTTTGCGTAGTGATGCCAGCCTTGCGTCGCTCTACTTGATCGCGCTGGCAGTGGGCATTTTTATCCTGTCCGCAGCTGGGTCCGCCGTTCCGCTGAAAAGCTTTCTCTTTGGCTCGATCCTTGGGATAGACGATGCCTCGATGCTGCTTGTGGGAGGCGTTGCGACGGTGACGCTGGTGGCGTTCGCCTTCCTGTTGCGCCCCCTGATAGTCAGCACCTGCGATCCTGTGTTTTTTGAGACCCAGACCCGCCGCCCCTGGTTGGTCGATCAGGGTTTCATGCTGTTGCTGGTTCTGAACCTGCTGGCCGCATTCAAAACACTGGGTACGCTGATGGCCGTTGGCCTGATGATCCTGCCCGCGACTGCGGCCCGTTATTGGGCCAGTACGATCACCGTCCAGCTGGTTTTGGGCTTCATATTCGCCTTGTCCAGTTGCTGGATCGGTCTGACCCTGTCCTACCTGTTCCCCGACACGCCCTCGGGTCCGGCCATCGTGCTGGTTGCCGGCGCGTTTTTCCTGTTCTCGGCCATATTCGGCCCGCTTGGTTTTGGCGGGCGGCTGCGCAAACCGTCCGTTTCAAAAAACATTCCCGTTGCGCAAGTTCCACAAGAAGAGAGAGCACAATGACTCTTAGGAATTCCTTTTATGCCAGCGTCGCCTCGGCATCCCTCGCTCTGGTCGCATTCCCGGCCGTGGCTGGTAAAGACGATGTAAAGATCGTCGCCAGCTTCTCGATTCTCGGCAACATGGTCGAAGAGGTTGTCGGCGATCTGGCCGCTGTTACGACCATCGTGGGCCCCGACGCCGATGCGCATGTCTATCAGCCGTCGGTCGCCGATGCGAAGGCTGTGGCCGAAGCGGATATCATCTTTGTCAATGGCCTGGGTTTTGAGACATGGTCTGACACTTTGATCTCGGAATCAGGCACCGAAGCAACCGTGCATGTCGCAACCGAGGGCGTCACCCCGGTCAAGGTCGATGGTGAAATCGATCCCCATGCGTGGAACTCTCTGTCGAATGGTGTGGTTTACGTTACCAACGTGGCAGACGCGATGAAAGAAGCGATGCCCGAACACGCCGACCAGATCGCCGCCAATGCCGATTCCTATATCGCCGAGTTGGAAGCCCTGGATGCGGAAACCAAAGCCAAGCTGGCTGACCTGCCCGCAGATCGCCGCACTGTGGTGACGGCACATGACGCGTTCGGCTATCTGGCGGATGCGTACGGAATGAAATTTCTGGCACCTGTCGGTATCGATACCGAGGCAGAACCTTCGGCGCGAGAGCTTGCTGTTCTGATCGACCAGCTGAAAGCCGAGGGCGTGGCAGCACTGTTTGTTGAAAACATCACCAGCCCCGCTCTGGTCCAACAGATTTCGGACGAAACCGGCATTGAGATCGGCGGCCGTCTGTTTTCGGACGCCCTGTCCGAACGTGGTGGCCCGGCGACCAGCTACTTGGCAATGTTCCAGCATAACCTGGGCACACTGCTGGAAGCTCTGTCCCAAGAAGCAGCCAGCTAAAGCGATTTCTTACGAGTTGGTTCTCGAAATGACCGCCGAGAACCGCTCCACACTTTATCTACAGGGCAGCCGCGTCGAGGCTGCCCAACAGTATCCTCTTTGTCCGCGATCTTTGAACTCGTTCATCCGATGAATTTGCTCAAGCAGCGAATGGTAGGTTCAAACCCTAGGTGCACGGTAACATCCGGTTGGATGTGACATACCTCATCCGCCAGAACATTGATCAGATTTTGCACGCGGACTCACATTCTTCAATTGCGGAAAGACCCGACGAAATCGATACCTAAGTGCCTCGACGGGTTTACCGTCAATAAAGCTCTTTATGGTGCGATGTGCTGTCCATCCCGGCGTTGTACCGAATTTTGCTCTTACACAACCGCCATGCAGAGCGCCGATATCTTTCCCAAGTTTGAACGTCGCAGGGTCTTTGTGGGCGGATTTCAGGTTTTGGCCGACGGTCCTGAGAGAATCTGCAGCGCGTTGGAGCAGATCACAAAACGCCACGCCGCGGCTGTTAAATGAATTGGTCACATTGGAATTCTACAAAGCTTTTCGGAAAGAGCACTGCACATTGGGAATACCGCAGCGGCGCCGTACGGAATTCAGGAAGCGACAGCATTCTCATCCCCGAAAAATTGGAGTTGGGCCTTTGGTGGAAGTCGAGGGAATCCGTTCGATCTACTGAATGGTCGATTTGCCCCACATTTACCAACCTCTATGTTACTATTCGGTGCGGTTGATCTGACTCCACATTTGGAAATTACAGCTGTCTCCGTAGTGAAGGTCCCGGCGAAATCTGAAGAAAATGCGTCAAAACTTGGCGATGTGATTCGACGGAAGTCCCTGATCCACCAATCAACTCACAATTCGCTTAGCTAATAGCTCAGACGTATTGATTTCGTGTGTGGAAATGTGGCGATAAACTGACCGCTCAACCCTCTATTCGACACGAGTTGCCACATTGCGACCACAGACCTAAGGCGCGCAACATATTAGTGAGATTAGATTCTATTTTCCCCCTTAACGTGTGCTGAAACCTTTGTTAGCCAGAAGTTAATAAAATAAACAAAAGGTTACGGAATGCGTATTTTGAGGATCGCTTTTGGCGGAGTTGTTTATGCATCTATTGCGTGTGTCACATCTGCAGACGTTCCTGCGGGTATAGCCGCCCTTGAAGCTGGTAATGTTTCGGGCGCCGTCGAGGAGTTCCAGACTGGGTTTGACGACGGTGACGCTGATGGTGCTTTTTTTATCGGACGCTTGTTTGAAATGGGTTTAGGCACCGAGCGCGACATGCCTCGCGCTGTCGAGCTCTATAGCGCAGCGGCAGATCAGGGCAGCGCTCTGGCGCGGAACCGGCTTGGCTTAATGTATCTGAATGGCGAATTGGTCTTGCAGGACTATCAACGCGCTGCGGAGCTAATTTGTGCAGCGGCTGAATCCGGCGATGCCAACAGCGCATTCAACTGCGGGCTACTATTCGCGAACGGACAAGGCGTAGAGCAGGATACGGCCAAGGCTGTGACCTACTGGCAGCAAGCCGCAAAGCAGAACCATGTCGCGGCAGTTAATTATCTGGGACAGGCCTACCGCGATGGCCAAGGTGTTGAACAGAGCTATGAGACTGCCTTCGAGAATTTCTCGCGCACCGGTTCGGCGGGCAATCCGTTAGGGCTCTTCGAACTGGCTAAAGCCTATCAATCAGGAAACGGCGTGGAGCAGGACCCCATCAAAGCGCATGGATATGCCAACCTGGCGTCTGCACGGGGGATGGATGAGGCCCGTGCGCTGAGAGATGCTTTGAACGCACAGCTAAATCGCGAAGACCTGGCGGCGGCGCAAAGTTTTGCCCGCGATTGGACAGCGATACCGCTTGATCAGGCCGCGCAGTAGCGCGCGGCTAGTCGAATTTGAATATCAGCCAAATCAGTCTGTTGCTCTCGACCATGAACAATATTGCAAAAATTCTCGCTGTTCTTCTGTGTGTTCTGAGCGGCTGCACAGAGACTTCTCCAGAGAAGCTCAAGGAAATCTATAGCGTTTCTCGCTCAAGAGACGGCAGCTATTTGGCAAACGTCGAGATTCGTGAAAACCAGGCGGGTCAGCAAGACAAGTTCAGCCAGAACGCATTCAACGAGATTTGTGCGGGACCAGCGACTATCAAGTCCCGTTCCGTTTCCGCCCCTTTCGACAAACAAACCACATACACACAGAAGACATGGAACGCGACCGCCGGGCAATTGGTCCAGACAGCAAGTTTTCCGGTGAACACGCCGCATGTTCGCATGACGTACAGGTTCGAGTGCGCATGAGAAGCAGTGTCATATACCTGTTGGCCGCGAGTATTAGTTTAGCTCTGTTCCACTGCACAGCACTGGCGCAAGAAGTAAGTACCCAGCCCACGGAAGAAGTGTTTTCGGATTGGCGCGTTCTGTGTCAACCGGTGGAGCAGGATTTCGACTGCCAGATGATGCAGAGCGTTGCCGCCGAAGAGAGTGGCCCGCCTGTATTCCTGCTGAGCGTGTCTGAAGATGAAGGAACGGACCAAAGCTATGCGGTTATGACGGTCCCCGTTGGTGTTTATCTCGCACCGGGGATCGAACTGCATGTGGACAACCGTCGACCATTCAAGGTTCTCTACGAGGTTTGCGATCAGTTTGGGTGCCATGCGGGGTTTCGAATGGACCGGGACGTCCTGACGGCCTTTCGCGAAGGGCTGGATGTGAAGGCCAGGGTCTGGACAGCCCGCGACAAGGCCGTTGATTTTCCTGTGTCGCTGCGCGGGTTCACAGCTGCCTTCAGGCGCTTCAGCACGGGAGATGACAACTGATGGGCCTACGTTCTCTTGTCTCACCCGCAGCAATTGCTTCCGGACTGTTTTTGATATCGGCATCGGGGGCGTTGGCGCAAAGCATCTTACCGGATGACTTACGGCGCATAGGCAATGATATCCAGCAGCAACAAACCCAGCAGACTGAAGAACAAGAACAACGTCGTCGAGAGTTTGAGGAACGTGAAGATGCGGTACAAGACGAAACCGCTGGGGCGGACCTCTATGTTCCTCCTCCAGGCGGTCCCTGTTTTGAGATCCGCAGCATTGACCTAGAAGGCTTTGAAGCATTCAAGCGTGAGCCCGACGGCTATGGCGATCTGATCGGCACCTGTGCGACGGCGGCTGACATCGCGCAAACGCTGAATCTGATCAATACGTTCTATCAGGAGTTGGGCTTCATCACGACCCGCGCCTATGTACCGGAACAGGACATCGCAGACGGGTCTCTGGCGATCACCATCGTACCGGGCCGTATTGAAGGCTATGTCTATGGGTCCGGCAAGCCGGCGGATGCGCGTCTGGGCGCAGCCTTCCCGACCGAGCGCGGCGACCTTCTGAACCTGCGCGACTTGGAGCAAGGCCTTGAGAATATCAACGCCCCGCGGTCGGCAAGCGGCCAGTTTCAACTGGTACCGGGCGAGACGCCTGGTGGGTCGTTCATCCAGGTTGATGTGCAGGATCGACGTCCATGGTATCTGGATTTCCAGTTCGACAATTCCGGTTTTGAATCCACAGGCCGAGTCAAAGGTACCAGCACCTTTGGCCTCGACAACGGGTTGAACCTCAATGACCAGTTGAGGATCGGGATCAGCACCACCCCGCTTGAAGAACGTGGTGAGCGCTATTCGGATTCTGTCTCTCTCAACTGGGGTCTGCCGGTGGGCAACTGGCTGTTCAACGCGGATTTGGGAACAAGCGATTACCAGTTTATCACCCAAGGCATAAACCAATCGTTTGTCACAGAAGGGCGAAGCCAATACCTGATCCTGCTGACCGAGCGCTTGTTGATGCGGAACCAGACCTCAAAGGTTTACGCCTATGGTGACCTGAAGCTGAACAGAACCAAAACCTCGATCAACGGCATCGAGATCACCAGTCAACGTCAGCGCCTGACAATTGCCTCGCTGGGCCTGAGAGGTGAACAGACCATCGGACAGGGTCGGCTGTTCTGGAATATAGGCGTGAAAACCGGGCTCGATGCGCTGGGGGCCGATGTTCCGGAACTCAGTGTCATCGATCAGGATTTCCGTCTTGTGAAGCTCCGCGCAGATTTTTCTGCTCCGATTGGAAAAGGTGGGCTTACATATCGCGGTACATTGGCCGGGCAATACTCGGACGATATCCTACCAGGGATCGAACAGTTCGGCATTGGCGGATGGAGCACAGTTCGGGGTTTTCACGACAATAGCCTTTATGGCGACACCGGGATCTATTTGCGCAACACCGTCGAATGGAGTGCCTACAAGGCGAACCGATTTGAAGTCCGCATGAACGCCGGTCTCGATTTCGGGTATGTCAAACCGTCAGCATTGCGCCGCTGGTCTCAGGATCACCTGGCTGGTATCAGCCTTGGCGCCGATATCATCATGAACAATCAGGTAACTTTGCAAATGCAGGTGGCACATGCGTTGAGCCGCCCTGAGGACTCCCCGCCTAATACCAACCCAGCCTTCGAGTCCGACAAGACCGTTGGATACGTCAGCTTGAGGTTGCAGTTCTGATGAGATTTCTGGCCGTTCAAAGTAATTTGGGAAGTGTTGTCCATGCGTAGACATGTTTTTGAGAAAGTCGTTTCTTCGGTCCTGACGCTAGCGCTCACCGTACAACCTGCTTTGCTGCATGCGCAGAACATCCAACCTGTGAACCCGAATTCAGGCCCGCGTCCGCATGTCGACCAGTCGCTCAACGGCACCACCGTAATCAACATCTCGACCCCGAATGGCACGGGCGTCAGCCACGATGTCTACACCGACTTTCAGGCAGATGACCTGATCCTGAACAATTCCGCCGCGATCACCAACACGCAATTGGGCGGTGTGATTGAAGGCAACGGCAACCTGACACCGGGGCAAGAGGCCAATCTTTGGATTGGTGAGGTCGTCGGGGGCAATCAGACCCAGCTCAACGGTATTCTGGAAGTGGCCGGTGAGCGCATGGATGTGGTGGTCGCCAACGAGTTTGGCATCACCTGTAACGGCTGCGGTTTCATCAACGCTGGCCGTTCGACCCTGACAACTGGCAAGCCGCAGTTTGCCGGCAATGGTGCTCTCACGGGGTTTGACGTGCGCCGGGGAACGGTCACAATCGGCACCGGAGGTCTGAACCCGGAGAACCGGATAGGTCTGACCGACACCAGCCGCGTCGATGTGATCGCCCGAGCGGCAGCGATCTATGGTGAGATGCGTGCGGATCAGCTCAACATCGTCGCTGGCGCCAACCAGGTGGACTATAACTGGTCCTACGATCCGGAAACGGGCGCTGTGACCGGGATCACCGAACAGGCAGGTGAGGGTGCAGCCCCAGCATTGGCTGTCGACGTCGCCGCTCTTGGTGGCATGTACGCCAACGCGATCCGTTTGATTGCCACCGAGAACGGCGTGGGTGTGCGTCTGAATGGGGATATGGCCTCTTCAACCAACATTGCACTGCGGGCTGATGGGCAACTGACGCTGGGTGCCCCAACTGGTGGTCGCACACCGCAAATCCGTGCGGGTGGGCGCGTTCACGTCCGAAACCAGGGCCCGATCCTCTTGGAAGGGGCAATTACCTCTGAAAGCGGTGATCTGATCAACATCAGAACCAGCACCGGTGACCTGACCTTCAACGGACAGGCAACTGGCGGCGCAATCCGTCTGGAAAGCGCCGGTATGCTGAACATCTCCGGCGCAATTGTCGCGCGAGAGGCGTTTGCGGCCGTATCAACTGGTAGCTCTGTGGCGCTGGACGGCAATTCCGAAGTCTTCGCACAGTCCATCGATGTTGATGCTCTGACGCAGCTGACTTTCGACGGCAAAGCCGCAGCCCTTGAGACGGCTTCGCTTACAGCCGGAACTGAGCTGGCGACAGGGTCGGGCTCAGAATTGGTTGCGGAGTCAGTAGCACTCACTGGCGGTGACGCTCGTATCGATGGTCAGGCACAAGCGCTTGAGACATTTTCTGTTGCAGCGATAGACGGGTCGGTTGTTCACACGGGATCGTCACGCGGGCAATCTGTCACCATAACCAGTGACGATATACGGACAAGCGATGGATCGCAGATCGCTGCCGTCGAAAACCTGTCGGTCACGGCTAAGGATCAGGCAGTCATTGATGGGGAGCTGGTTGCAGGGCAGCGTGCAAATCTGTCGGTGACTGCGGGTGATCTCGACCTTCAGGGACAGATCAATGCGCGCAACTCCGATGTTACGGTGTCCGGACAGACCAGCCTTGGCGCAGAGGCGCTGGCGGTGGGTCAATCTGTGCTGGAGTTTCAGTCCGATGCGCTAAATGGCGGACTGAATACATCTCATTTCGACCAGTTGCGTGCAGGTGATGGGCTGGCAATCACGTTGGACACCGGTGGTTTGTCTGTTGGCGCATCCGAAAAGGTGGAGTTTGATGGCGACCTTTTGCTCGATCTTGGGGACACCCTTGAGAACCAGGGCACAATCAAGGCGAGCGGTAACCTCCAACTGCGCAGCGGTTCTGATCTGAACAACCGCGGTGGTCTGCTGAAGTCCGGCAAGACAATGCAGCTGGTTGCCCGCGATGGCACCGTCCTCAATCAGTCCGGCCGCATCGAAGCAGATGGTGGTCTGGCTATTGAGGCGGAAACTTTTGACAACCGTTTCGACAGCATTGTGACTGAACCTTCACAGTCGGGCGTCGAGATATTTGCGGGAACCCCGGACAACAAGACCGCGAGCCGGAGGGTTTCAACGAACCCGGCCGATCTGGAATTGGAAAGTTGTTTCACCAGCTCTAGAAACAATTCACCCACTCCTATCAGCTCAAGCTGTGCGACGGTTCATGGAGGTACTGGCCACGGTGGCGTGACTTGGAGTACTGGGACTTCTGTTGCCGCTTCGGGAGACAAACCCGAAGTTCTTTCCGGCGCTGGAATTGCCATTCAGGCTGATACTGTACGCAACGACGCCGGATTGATTTCTGCCGAGGCAGGGATCGATATCCACAGCTCGAGCTTTGCAAACAAAGGATACCAAGACAACAAGGTCACACATACGGCGACTTATACGAGGAGTGTGACGACAGAAATCAATGAGGGCAGCGGCGGCAGCGACGCCACCTTTTACACGAGAACAGAGATCGTGTCCTACTCGCCTGTTTCGCGTGTGACCTCGAACGGTGCGACGTCGGAGATCGGCCAAATATTGGCGGGTGGAGCGATCGATATCAACAGCGCGGCGGTGGTGGCGAGCGGTGATATCCGATCTGGTACCACGAGCGTTGTTGCGCCGCGTGATAGTTCCGCTGTGGCAAGCGCACCGCTACCTGAACTGGTTGTCCCCGGGTCGACTCTGACACCAGTACAGCCCGAGCTTCAGGATCTGGCCAATTTGGATACCTTGATTGGAGAGGGTCGGACAAACTTCGGTACAACCCCTGTCTCTTACGAAGACTTCATCTCTTCTGACTATTTTTTGGATCGCCTGCAAATCCAGGATGAGCTGTTTCAAAACATTATTCGGCCAGCCGAGTGGAGCGGTTACCCGAACGACGGCACCAGCTATGAAGGTGGAGATGCAGTCCAGGGTCCGGGGGGCGGATTCAACGGCTTTGGCGACCGCTTCGGTTTGTCCGAAAGCGGGTTGCTCGCATCGCTGGACAAAGCCAACACATCAGACAACGGTGACCTGACGATCATTGCCGGCCAGATTACCGGTTCGGGTGGATCGCTGATTTCTGAGAATGGCTCACTGTCCCTGACGTCCTTCGGCGACATCGCTTTCGAAGACACCGAACTTGGTGCTGATCTGGTCGATATTGTCACTGGCGGGGATTTCTCCGGCAAAGCGCTGGTGATCAGATCAAGCTCTGACACATCGATATTTGCTGCGGGTGACGTCACTATCGAAGGTCTGGCGCATACCGAAGAGTATTACACGAACACCAGCGTAACGAGGATCACCAAGAACCTGGCATCCCGGTTCGAGACGGGTGGCAACCTGTCCATCATTTCTTCTGCGGATATGACACTGGCTGGCGTCCAGGCGCAGGTCGTAGGAGATACGCGGCTAACGGCAGGTGGTGGCCTCTATCTGCTCGCTGAGCAGTCGGGTGTTCAATACAGTGAAGGCGATGCGAAGAACGGGACGGATCGCCTGACGCTGACCGCACAGGTCACTCAATTGTCCACTGGCGGCGACTTTATCGCCAACGCGGGTGGTGATGCGGTACTGATCGGCACTCAGATTGATGCGGGCGGAAGGGCACATCTGGCTGCTGTTGGCGACGTGGTTCTTGCCGCTGCGCAAGACATCGCCAAATCGGAAACCCGCGAAACCAGCAGAGGGTTCCTGTCGAAGAAAAAGGAAACGCGGTCGACGCTTGCCGTAACCAACCGTGGTGCCGGGATCACGGCACGCGGCGGCATCGATGTTATCGCTGAAACCGGTGACCTGACCACAGCTGGGACGGAGTTTGCCAGTACTTCTGGTGATATCAACCTCACTGCGACCGAAGGAAACATCCTTGTTGGCACTTACACCGACGTTTTTGAAGAGACGCATATCAAGGAGAAGAGCTATCTTGGTGGTTTGCTGAGCAAATCCAGCCAGCTACACACGGTCGATCACATCAATACCGGCACTGACGCGCTGGCAGCATTGGATCTGAGCATCGCATCAGGCACGGACACAACGCTTGTTGGGGCAACGCTCTCTGCCGGTCAAAACTTGAATATCACAACCGGTGGCGACTTTTCGGTTCAGGCCGCTATCGACAGCCACCGGTCCGAATTCTTTGAGACCGACATGGGTCTGGTCACCATGACCACGATCACCGAGACCAGCTTTACCGAAACGGCCGTGCTGACCGAGCTGCTTGCTGGGCAAGGCATGAATTTTGACATCAGCGGTGATGCTGAGCTGGTCCTGTACCAGACCGCTGGTGTCGACGCGCCAAACCCGCAAGATCTCTACCCTGAGGAACTCCTGGCCATCGACGGACTGGAACTGATCAGTCAGGAGCTGGCGGATGAGTACTTCTACGAAGAGAAGACTCAACTCTCGCCCGCGTTCAAGGCGCTCGTTGCGGTTGTGGTCGCAGCTTACGTCACGCCCCACCTTGTTGGTGAGTTGCTTCCGAACCTCACCTCGGTAGCCGTCTCCAACGGAGCTAATGCGTTCACGTCAACGACGTTGGTTGAAACGCTGGATGGCGTCGTCGCCGGAGATCTCGACCTGGGTGCAATCCTGGAAGCAGCCACGTTCTCGGGTGTCTCGGCCGGGCTCACATCTGGCGTAAACCTAAACATTCCCGAAGGCAGCCCTCTGAATGACGCGCTCATTGGCGGGCTCGGCAAACCAGGTTCTGGCCAACTTACTTTGGGAGGCGTGCTGGAAGGAGCACTAGATGCTTCGATTTCTTCCGGTCTAAGTTCCGCGGTCTATGGGACCGATTTTGCTGATGGGTTTTCGGCGAGCCTTGTTCAAACAGTCACCAACCTGGCTCTGGCGGACGCCCAGTTTGAGATCGGGGATTTGGGCAATGGCATTGAAAACTGGGAAGGTTCAGCTGGTCATATTCTGCTCCACGCGCTTGCGGGCTGTGCTGCGGCTGAGGCGTCTGATGCGGATTGTGCGGCTGGTGCTGTCGGCGGTATCGCACAGAGTGTTTATGCAGGAACGCTGGAAGATTTGCCCCCGGAGGAAAGGGCGCAGGCACTTGTAAACTCTGAAGTCATTGGCGCATTGGCAGGGTTCACCTTCTCAGGTGGTGAAGCAGACAACGTGGCAGTGGCTTCGAACGTTGCCCGAAGTGGTCTTGAAAACAATTACCTATCCCATGATCAATGGGCTGAGCTTACCGCAAAAATTGAAAGCTGTGCAGGAGATACGTCCTGCGTGGAAGAGCACCTGCTCGAATACACTGCCACATCAATGGCTCAGAACCTGGAGCTGAACAGCTGTATCAGCAACAGCGATATTGCCTGCGTTCAGGGTATTCTTGACGATTTGAGGGACTTGAAATCGGTTTATGCGGACACCTTCAATAGATTTGAAGAAGTGCTGTCGGATGCGGGTCTGGATGTAAGAGACAACGCGCTTGTCGAAGGTCTGCTCGGCTTGGATGATCAGGGCCTTTATCAAGGCCACGTCATATCCTTCAACAAGGATCAATTCGATGGCACTTTGCTTGGTGACTATCACGAGTTTGCGGCAGCAAATTGCTCCGTCGGCACGGATTGCTTGAGATCGTTTTCCAAACACAGACAAGAGGAGTTTGAAAACGGCGCAACGGCACTGATGATCGCAGGCGCGGCCCCTGCGCTGGTCGGTGCTGCGATAATTGCAGGGCCAGAAGTTGTTGCGGCACTCGCAGCTTGCTCGTCCAATCCCCTCTGCTTCACCAATCTGACCGCCGCTGTTGGCGAAGCTGGACTGGGATTGAGCGGCGCCACTGCGGGCCAAACGTTCTTCGCGGCAGGTGGTACGGCAGCTGCCGCAGGCGGGCGCCTAGTTCTGCAACATGGTGATCAAATCATCGCAGTGTTTGATGATGTCGGGAACATCTTCAAACCTGTGTCACAAACCGTCGATGACAGCGGACGCTTCCTGGTCACAAATACCGATGGAGCTGTCGGGTATCTCGATAGTGGCAGTAAGTTCGTGTTTAGCGCACCAAATAGAACACAGCTAATCGACAACTTGCAGGCGAGCGGAACTAAGATCACTCCTGAGAATGTGGTGGCCATCCAGAAACTACCCGACGGTCGGACAGTTTGGTTGGAGACAGGTAACGGCGCTGCGGGATTACAACACATAAACCGACATGCTGATGAGTTTTCTCAGAAGGGTATTTCCCAAGACCAAATCCCTGATGCTGTATTCTCGGCACTTCAACAAGATAAAATTGTTGGCTATCAGGGTTCTGGAGCTGGCCGTCCGATCTATGAATATACCTTCAATGGTGAGATACACCGAATGGCGATTACTGTGGGAGACAACGGTTTTATTGTTGGAGCCAATCCCGCATCAGTACCTTAGAGGTTTGAGCTATGGAAGATTTACGTCCGAGAATTAAGTTGATGGCTGACTACAATTGTTGGCCACTTTGGCAGTTATCCAAGGTTGAAAACATTGACCCTAAAACACTGCCAATATCCGCTACTACGCAGCGGGCATTGGTTCGTTGGGCTCAGAGTTATGACAGCACCTTAAATCGAGATGATCCGCTGCGATCTGGTTTTGAAACCCCTGAGGCTGCAACTGCATTTAACGCAGAGGGTTGGCGTTTGTGGGATTGTTTGCGGAAAGAACTACCGAGTTTTAAGGTCGTCTATTTTGATAATCATCTGGGAAAGGTTTTTGAAAAACGTCCCTCAGAAATGTCGTGATCTCGCTACCGAAGTGAACATGGCGACATTTGAATGGTTCAGATGGATTGCCACGCGGGATCAACCTTGCTGAATTTGATGCTTGGCGGGCCGAGTACTGGCGCAATCGAGCAGGAACTTGGGGGAAATAGATGACTTTCGATGAATTGGAAAACTTTATTTCTGTCAACAGTGGAAATTGCATTGAGTTTGGCACAGAAGACCAAGCGCCATCCACCGAATGGATTGAAAAGGCAGAAGTTGCGCTAGAATGTCGTCTACTTAAAAGCTTCCTATGGTTCTTAGAAAGATTTGGCGGCGGGAAAGTAAACGGCGATGAAATCTTTTTCCAATCTATCAAATACCGTTTGACGAAGCCGTTGGGGGGATGTCGTCCGTCGTACGCTAAGTGATAGGCAAAGCGGTTTGGTCGGAAAGTATGATATATCTATTTGTTATACAGATTATGGAGAAATTTTTGTTCTAGAGGCGCAGAGTCGCGAAGGAGATGACGAGTTTCCAATAATCCGAATTACTGGCGATACGAGAGACAAATATGCGGAGAACTTTGGGGATTTTAACGTCAGGTTTGTCGGCGATGCAGCTGCCTGATTTTGTCGGATATGTGCAGTTAGTGTCTTAATCTGGACGCGGCCCACGACACCGAAGTTAAATGTATTGGTAGTAAGAGATGCGGTTATTTCGACGATTCAGTAAAACAGCGGCAGCGCGGCTAAGACGCCTCAACAGAACTTCAATGATATATACGTCAACCAGTTTGGAACGGATGGCGTAGGCCAATTGGCCGGAGAGAAAGTGGTCGGAAACATTACGATATATTTGCCATGAGAATGCTTCTTGAAGTTGAAGGAAAAAGGCCTGAGCAAGTCAGAGATTTTGCGAAAGTCGAGGCGGCTCTTAGAGAACTGAACGCCTCCGGCCCACATTCATTTGCGAGTTTAACGCGCCAAGATGGCTCATATGTCCAAGTAGCCGGCGGAAAACAGAAATGCCTGATTGAAAAGCGGGATATCATTGATGGCACACATTGGCGCGCATACCTTGCCGAGCCCGCTTTTCCTTCTGATGAGATACAAGTTTTAAGTTTTGGCGGAGGTCAGATGACCCTGAAAGCCGATGAGGTCTTTTCAATCGAACATGTTGTTTTCGTATGGCGGGCGTTCTTTGAAGCAGAACCATATCCAGCTGGCATTATGTGGAGAAATGTAACGGCGATGTTCCAAAGTTCTTGATTTGACCCTCTGTCGGCTCCGCCTGCTTAACGCATGACTTGCATGTCCAACCTGATCCGTTGTTTTGCAGCTTCGCTGTCGCACCAAATTCTGATCAACAATGCCGGGGTATTTTGGCCACGCTGTTGGACGGATGACGGGTGACCAGTTTGCCGTGCACCCCCGGCGGCATTCAGGCCGAACTGGGCCACATTGGCGAAGCATCATAACACATCCGATGGTGGCATGTGACGCCGGTTGCGCGGTTGTGATACCTTCTTGAGTTCAGAGTTGCGGCACCGGTTTTGCGGCGCAATGTCTGGCATCAATTCATCGGGCGCGCTCTGGGGTCTGTGAACCATCCTCCGGTTTGCGCCTCGTACGCCAGCGCGGCGCGGAATACGGCAGGGTCGTCAAAGGTTCGACCAACGATCTGAAGACCGGTTGGCACTCCGGTCTTTGCAAACCCGCTTGGAACGGCGATAACCGGGCAATGGTGCAGCATGTTGAAATGATGCGTCAGAATCCAGCCGTATTCCGGATCAACCCGAGTGCCGTCTATTTCAAATTCAGTTCCGGTCGCGTCATGGTCAGCCGCCACAGCAGGAACAGTTGTGGTCGGGCAGATGAACAGATCGAACCGCTCCATCAGCGCACCAAAGAACTGGTACATGTCGTGCTGTGTTTCCCATGATCGCGAGACATCGTCCAACGTGGTGGTCTCAACGCTTTTTGCCGCCGCCAGAGTGTAGTCGTTCAGTTGATCCGCATGGGTTCTTGCCGCCCAGGATGCCTGTCTGAGATAGTGCATCGTGTTGTACCAATGGGTGGCGGCTTCGTCGCAAGCGCTGGTCCATGGAACATCGACGACCGTGACTTCTGCACCCAACGCGCGAAAGTGTTCCAGAGCGGCAAGAGTATTGCAGCGCACCTCTGGATCGACGGGGCGGTAACCAAGGTCCATTGAAAACGCGATTTTGACACCATCCAACCTGTCGGCCTCGCGCGGAAGGTCTACGGTTTCGCGTAGGCTGTCATGGTCGCGCGGGTGGGCGCCCGACACCACATCCTGCACTAAAGCCAGATCCCCGATCGAACGAGCCAGTGGGCCACAATGGTTGTAGCGGTCGAAATTCGCAGGAGGACCGTCGGGGTTGCGCCCGTGCGGAGGTTTGAACCCCACAACTCCACAACAGCTGGCCGGAATACGGATCGATCCACCGATATCCGTGCCGGTTGCAATCGGTGCAAAACCTGCCGCCAGCCCTGCCCCTGATCCACCCGACGATCCGCCGGTTCCATAGTCTGGGTTGAACGGGTTAACCGTATTGCCCCAGGCGCGACTGCGACACACGCCCGAAATGCAAAACTCCGGCACTGTTGTACGGGCCAGAACGATCGCACCGGCATCCTGCAGGCGTTCGATCATCGGGTCCGACATCTCGTCAGGTCGAGCATCCAGGTACAGCAGCGACCCATGCGTAGTGCGCTTGCCCTTGACACGCTGGGCGTCTTTGACCAGCACCGGGATGCCCAGCAGCGCTCCGCTGGCCGAACCATCCGCATAGGCTGCGTCAGAAACAAGGGCCTGCTCCCGCGCCTCATCAAAATAGGTGTCGGTCAGGGCATTGACCACCGGATTGACCTGCTCGATCCGAGAAATCAAAGCCTGTAACATAACACTGGGCTTCAGGAGGCCCGAGCGAAACGCCGCAAGCGCTTCGGTCGCTGACAGGTAACACAGATCGAGGTCAACGTTTGGTTTGGGCGCTGCGTTATCCATGCTCCTCACTTTGTTTTCAGGCAGCGTCGTCCAATTTTACGCCAAGGCGTGCTTGGATCTGCTGGCTGAATCCTTGCGTGATGCGGTCGGCGATCATGGCGATAATCGCCATGCCAATTCCGGCGGTCATGCCGACCCCGAAATCCCCGTCCCCAAGGCCGATATAGATCTGCTGCCCCAGATCGTCGGTGCCTACGAGCGCGGTGATCACCAGCATCGAAATGCCGAACATGATCGTCTGGTTCAGACCCAGCATGATCGACGGAACCGCCAGCGGAAGCTTTACCTGCCACAACAACTGACGGGGTGTTGTCCCGATGGCCGTCGCAGCCTCGATCACGTCATGGGGCAAGTTGCGCAGACCGTGTTCGGTGTAGCGGATAGCGGGAACGATGGCATAGACGATGATTGCCAGAAGCGCGGTGAACTCGCCTATTTTGAACACCATCACAAAGGGGATGAGGATCACGAACAGCGGCATCGTCTGCAAGGTGTCGATCACTGGCCGCACAATGCGCGACACGGTGTCGTTCTCTGACGCCCAGATGCCGATGGCGCTGCCGAACAGGAAAGACAGCAACACGCCTACTCCGCAAAGGTAGAGTGAGACGACAGAAGGCTCCCATATACCGGTCAGCAGCAGGAATGCGACCCCGGCTAGTGCCCAAAGCGCAAGGTTGCTGCCCCCCGCCTGCCAGGCCAATGCGATGATGATCGCGCAGAGCGCAACCCATGCCAGACCGGTCAGTCCCGAATACAGAACCAGAGCAAACAAGATCACCCAAAGCGCCGGCAGCAACCGCCCCTTGAAGATCATATATCCCGCTACCGCTGCTACGATCAGCGCGTAGCCGACAGTTACAGCCGGGGTCATTGCGAAGCCCCACGTAAAGGGGCTGACAGCCTGTGCCAGGCCGATTTTGATCGGCAACATCAGGTAGAACAGCGCCGCGCGCTTGATTGCCTCCAGCACTGTGCGAAACTCGACGAAGACCCACTCCAGACCTGCATTCATCGCCGGGGCCGGGTTCAGAACCCATGCCTCGGGCCAGTCCTTGAGCGGCGAAAGGACCAGAGCCAACAGCCAAACTGCACCAAACAGGACGGCGCAGGTCATCCAGCCGGAGGAGCTGCGCTGTGTCGAATTGGACTGCACCGCAAATCCCCACGTGATCCGGTCCAGCACCATTGCCATCAGCGCAATCACGATCCCGGCCAGCAGGCTTTCTCCGAATTGTGCCTTTCGCATGGTCGAAAGCACTTCCCAACCAATATCGTTGGTGCCGCCGATGATCGAGGCGATGATGACCATCGACAGTGACGCCATTGTTGTCTGGTTCACGCCCAGAAGGATTTGCCGCTGCGCGGTCGGCACCCGCACGCGCCAGAACAGTTGCGACGGGGTGGCACCGCTCATCAGGCCGGACTCGATGACCTCATCCGGGACACCGCGCAGGCCAACGATGGTGTTACGCACCATCGGCGGGAAGGCAAACAGGATCGACGCAACCAGACCGACTGTTGTACCGAAGCCGAACAGCAAAAGGATGGGCAAAAGGTAGGCAAAAGCCGGCACTGTCTGCATCAGGTCCAAAATGGGCATGATGATCCGGTGGGCCCGATCGGAATTAAATCCCCATGTTCCCAGCGCAAACCCCAAAGCAACCGCCATCGGGATCGACACGACCACAAGGGCGAACGAATTCATCGACTGGGTCCAGAACCCGAATGTGACCATGTAGAGCAGGCTGGCCACTGTGAAAATCGCCAACCCTTTGCCACCCGCGCGCAAAGCCAGAAAGACCCACAGCACAAACCATGCCGCCCATGGCACCGCGTGGAGAACTGTCTTGGCCAGCAGAATCGGCCAGTCCAACAGCCAGGAAATGGCCTTGAAGAACCACCCGAATGTTACAACGAACCACCGCATCGCTGTGTTCATCGGGTCAGTCACCGGCAGAACCAGTGCATCGGGATAGGTCACCAGCGGCCCCAGGCTTTTGGCGAAAACGACACAAACCGCCACCAGTACCGTGACCGCAAGCCAGACCACAAGCGATCTGTTCGAAGCTGAATCCATGGCGTCAGTCCTTGACCGCAGAAGCGTCCGAGACACCGCTGGCCAAAGCGGCAATCACGTTCTGGCTGGTCATATGAACCAGCGCGTTGTCGTCCCGGCGCACCGCGACGCCAGTGTCATGCGATGCCAGATAGGGCAACAGGTCGGCCACGTTGGTCGAGGCCGGAACCTCTTTGATCCCCGCAGGCGGGGTATTATCCGAAGCCACATCCCCTGCGGTCAGGATCAGCTCCCACGGGACGTCATTGGTGAACTCGCGCACATAGTCATCGACCGGGTTCAGGATCAGATCAACCGGGCGGCCGATCTGAACGACCGCGCCATCCTTCATGATCGCCATCCGGTCAGCGATGCGCAGCGCCTCGAGAAAATCATGGGTGATGAAAACGATGGACTTGTGCAGCTCTTGCTGCAATCGCAGAAATTCATCCTGCATCTGTCGCCGGATCAACGGATCCAGCGCGCTGAACGGTTCGTCTAGGAACCAGACCTCGGGTTCCACAGCCAGCGACCGGGCGATGCCGACACGCTGCTGCTGACCGCCCGAGAGTTGGCTGGGGAAACTGGCTTCCCGGCCTTCCAGACCGACAAGCGAGATCACCCGCTCGGCCCGGTCAAGGCGTTCCTTGTCGTCCAGACCCTGCAACTTCAGTGGAAAGGCCACGTTTTCCAGAACGTTCAGGTGCGGCATCAGGCCGAAGCTCTGGAACACCATCCCCATCTTGTGCCGACGAATGTCGATCAGTTCTTTCGAGGACACTTTCAGAAGGTCCTCACCATCCAGCAGGATCTCTCCGGCGGTGGGTTCGACCAGTCGGGACAGGCACCGCACGATGGTGGACTTACCCGAGCCCGACAGGCCCATGATCACGAAAATTTCGCCCGGCATGACGTCAAAGCTGACATCGGTCGAGGCGACGATGCCGCCGCCCTCGCGAATGCGTTGCGCCAGAGCCATGGCCTCATCGGGCCCCTGACCGGCGACGTCGACGTTGCTGAGATGCTGATCCGCCCCTTTGCCGTAGAGCTTCCAGACATGCTTGCAGGACAGTTTCGGGGTGGTGGTCGGGGAAGATGTGGTCATTTCGGCAGCCTTGAAAAGGGTGGAGCACACAAAAGATGCTCCACCGGAGTCAGTGGTGTTTATTGCTTTGCGGCTTCAACCCAAGGCTGCCAGACATCTTGGTTTGCGCCCATCCACTCCGCAACGACCTCTTTCACTTCGCGCCCATTCTGGTCCACTTCCAGGATAAGGGCGTTCTGCACGTCGTTGGTCATGCTCATCAGCTCGACCATCCTCATTGCATCCGGATAGCTCGAAGCGAAATCCTTGGCGACGATCTTGTCGACGGTCGCCTGCTGGAAGCCACAGGCCTCACCGCGTTTCTGGCTGGTCTCGTCACAGGTTCCGTGCGGCGTGTCCCATTCGACCCATTCAACCTCGGTATCCGCGAACACCCAATGCGGCTGCCACATCATCATCAGGATCGGCTGTTGGGCGGCCACGGCACTTTTTAGCTCGGCCAGCATCGCACCTTCCGAACCACCGGGCACCGGCTTGAATGGCAGGTCGATCAGGTCAACCAGATCGGCGGAACGGGTCCCCCAGTCCGCCGGATAGGTGATCAAGCGACCGTCGGGGAAGGTGTCCGCGGCGGCAAAAGCCTGTGCGCAGTCATAGAGCGCTTCATAGGCAGGCAGGCCCGGGCACAGATCGGCCATGTAAGGGGGATAAATCCAGCCTTCCTGCGGCTCGAGACCAAGACCACCGACAACGATGATGTCACCAGCCTCAACAGCCTTGGGGTATATATCGCCGACGTTGTTGGTCCACAGCTCGGGCTGATAATGCAGGCTGCCTTCTGCAATCGCGGCCAGCTGCGGCACGGCCCCGGCGGTAACGTATTCGACTTCGTGGCCCAGCTCTTCAAACAGCGCACCTGCGAAATGGGCGGAGATATGTTGACCGGTCCATTCGTTGACTGCGATCTTGATCGGATCGGCCAGAGCCGCGCCCTGCGTTAACATGAGCATGGCGGAAGCCAGCAAAGCGGGCCTCAGTTTCTGTGGGAATTCCATGGTTAAACCTCCGTTGGTGCGTTGGCCGTTTTCAGCCTTTGTATCCGTATCTAAAAACAGTACAGTTGCAGGTATTTTGATGCAACAGACTGTTTTTTGTCAACAGTGTTTGTTTTTTGCCTTCTCGAATGGTACTTTCATGTCCATTACGCTGAGCATGAAAGCGATCCTAACATGAGAAAGCAGTCCATCAAGAACATGCGTCGCAAGCAATTGACCGAGGCGGCGTTTGAAGTTCTCAAAGTTCATGGAATCGCCGGGACAACCTTTGACAAGGTCGCAAAAGAGGCCGGGTTATCCAAAGGCGTCGTGCAGCACTATTTCCCAGATAAAGAAGCGCTGTTTGAGGCTGTTTTGCGTGAATCAAACGCTGAAGCCCGCCGGTGTGTGACCGCGTTGTTCGCGCATAGCGACACACCGGTGGAAAGGCTATACGCAATCATTTACGGCAATTTCGCTCCGACGCTCTTTCAGCACGAAATCTGCAATGCCTGGGTTTGCCTGTGCGCGGAAGTGCCGCAAAACGCCAAGTATCTACGCATCCAGAATGTCATCCATTCCCGCATGCGCAGCAACCTGATGAGCGCGCTGCGCTATATGGTTGAGCCCACCTTGGCGGAACAGGTCGCCTTTAACCTGACAACGCTGATCGACGGGATTTGGATGCGGGCCGCGTTACAGGCTCAGCCGATGCCTTCGGCTGAAGCCCTGTCTCACATGGAATTTGCACTGAACCAATTGTTCCGCGACGCGGCAGTCGACTATGCAGATCTGCACGCCGCACGTGAAAAGATTGCGCAGGTCAGTGGTATCCTATTCAAAGTTTGAAGAAAAATAACAAAGAGGCGCGGCATTTGCACCGTTGACATTGACTTGATTTGGGCTGGTTTCCGACACGGTTTGATGCTGTTTTTCGCTTAGGCCTCGATCAGTATATTTCGGAGACAGGAATTGCCTGAAAAGTCATTTGAATCCCTGTTAGGGCGCCTTGAAGCCGCACCTGAAAACGTGACGCTTCGGTTGGCTGTGATGCGCCGTGCGATGGCGTTGAATCTGGACAGCCGCGCCTTGGAGCTGGCGTTCGACATTCAGCCTGAAGATGTGACGGTTGCCGATGACCGAACCTTGGTTTCACAGGTCTTTGTGGCCGCTGGCCTGAACGAGGACCCCTAATTTTGGAGTCAGTCCGGCGTTTCCGAGCGTTTCTATGGACCCGAGAAACAAGATCCACCTCAGGAACAAGCATCCGATGAGACAGCTGACAATGTCGTCAGCCTGCAGGTGATTGAATGGCAACCCGCAGCCGAACCCGTTGAGGATAAATAGCAAATCTCTTTCGCTGACGTCGGCGGGCTAGAAAATGTAAAGCGCGACATAGAGAGACGCATCATTACACCCTTCAAGCAGTCAGGGCTGCTGTCGCGGTTCAGGAAAAAATCCGGCGGGGGTGTACTGATGTATGGTCCACCGGGATGCGTCAAAACCATGATCGCGCGGGCAACTGCTGGGGAATGTGGCGCGCGATTTCAGGCCGTTGCGATCTCGGACATTCTTACCCTTTTTGGGGCGTGGCAGAACAACGTTTGACCTCGATCTTCGAGCAGGCGCGTAACAACACTCCGACCATCCTCTTCTTCGACGAGATCGATGCACTGGGATCGAAACGATCCGGACACACTTCGACCCATGTTTCGCAGTTGGTCAGTCATTTTCTGGCCGAGTTGGTTGGCGTCAGCCAGCGGAATGACGGTGTTCTGGTACTGGCCGCAACTAACATCCCCTAGTCGATGGATTCTGCTTTTCTGCGCCCAGGGCGGTTCGACCGGCTGTTCTTTGTGCCGCCGCCTGATACCTTGGCGCGGGACGCGATACTGCGGCTGGAACTGACCGGTCGCCCGACCGAAGCCAATATCCGTTTTGACAAGATCACCGCCGCCACAAGCGGATATTCCGGCGCGGATCTGGCACAGATCATCGAAACCGCAACTGATCTGGCGATTGATGCGACCTTGTCTCAGGGACGCGAAGTGCCGATTAGCACGAAGATGCTCGAAGCTGCAGCCGATCAGGTCAGACCCTCCACAATCGACTGGCTGACGACGGCCCGCAACCACGCCACCTATGGCAACAAAAGCGGACGTTATGATGATGTTCTGGCCGTTCTCAAATCAAACGGGCGCAGATGATGCAGTTGGACATTGCGGATAACACGCTTGCCGGAGCCAGCCCCAACAAAATAACCGCACCCTTCGTGGTCTGGATTGCCAGCTTTCTGGCGGGCCCGGTTTTCGGCGGCATCTGGCTGTTTTGCAACGCAGGTTTTCTGGGCTGCCGCGACCGGGAACAATAGCGCCGCGTGTTGCTGGCCTCGGTTCTGTTCTGCGCCCCAGCGCTGATGTTGATCGATTTCATCAAGGACAGTTTCGAAAAGGGCGGCATTGAACGTCTGGGTAATCAGGTTCTGCTGAACGTGGTTCTGGTGGTCGCAATCGTCGCATCCGGGTACTGTTTCCAGGCCCAGCGACAACTCTATCACCTGCATCAGATGTCGACAGGACGGGCACATCTGCGTCTGCCCTTTGCCTTTCTGTTCCTCATCGGATCTTGGTTTGTCACCGCCGTTCTGCTCGCCGTCTTTCCGTCACTGGGCGAGGCGATGGGTGGCTTGGCCTATTTTATGAATTGATCATGATGCTCTCCAACAGAGGCTTTCCGCTGGCCATCGCTGCTTCTGATCGGGGCGACTATACCACCGCGCTTGAGCATTTTCGCAAGGCGTTGAAGCAAGCACCGGAAAGCGCCCTGATCCACGCGCATCTTGCGGTCTATTTGTTTGGTCTGGGCAAGTATTTTGCCGCGTCCCGCGCAGTGGACACGGCCTTGTCACTAAACCCGATCCTACCTATGGCGCATGTGCTTCGATCCATGCTGGATACGGTTTTCGGCGATACAAAATCGGCGACAGCGTCCCTGAACGAAGCCCTGCGTCTGGACCCCGAAAACAAGGACGCATTAGAGCTTCGCTGCACCAGCGCATTGTTCATCCGCGACATTTCGACATTAAACAAAGTGACCAAGGCGCTTTTGTCACTGCACCCGGACAACGATCGGGCCCATTACTTTGCATCCAGGTTGGCAAGCCTGCGACTGGATGCGGCGTCGGCAGAACAGCGCGCAAGAGCGGCGCTCAGGATCGCGCCGAACAACAGCTCGAACCATATCGCCATCGGTTGGGCTTTCTGGGTCCGGAAGGACTTTGACAAAGCGCAAGAGGCCGCCCTAAGTGCACTGGCCCTGTCGCCAAACAGTCAGGATGTGCATGCTTTGTTGACCGCGATCGAGATGCATCGCAAACCTCTGACTGGCTGGTTCCACCGAATTGGGTACATTGCCGATAACGTGAATATCAAGACGGCCACGCTTTATCTCGTCCCGGCTCTGTTTCTATATATGACCGCCGGCGACATCCTGGATTTCTTTGGCCACGAGGGGATCGTGGATGGGATGCTCAGGTTCGTGATGATCGGAGCGGCTCTGCTGCTGGTGAGCAATCAGATGTATTCCAAAAAGGCCGCGAAACATCAAAAGGCTGCGACTCTCAGAAAGGACTATTGAACCTTTTCTGATGCAGCTCCAATGACGTATCGCGCCTCGCTGGATAGCGTTGTAAGACTACGCCCGAACCCGTTTTAGAAAGTTAGTGTCCAGAATTACCCAAAACCTTCGACCAGTTATGGAGGTGATCAGGTGACACGAATTACGATCACTCAGACCTGAAAACCGATGTTGTTGCGCCCAAGCAGACGGGTCTGTGTGGGTCTATGGCCCGCAAAATAACAATTTTCTGGTTTGAAACTTGAACTTCTTTAGGATTGAAGGCTATTTGCTACCGTACGATTTTTTTGTTTCAAGAGTAACGCATGGCGACCACTTTTACCGTCTTCTCCCTCGGAACCCTACCGATCTGGGATCCTGCCGAGGGAAACCAATTCCTTTCGACCACCAATGTGAATGCGGCCCTTGGCACCTATGGCTCTGCTGGAGACCCGCTCTATGACAGCAGGCAGACGTTTGCCGAGGCGGGCAACGGTTTCAGCGGTGGGGATGCAAACACCTATGATCTGGATAACAACGTCTCGAACGACCAGTTCAGCATCGACGGAGGGATACCTCAAACCTTTGATGCCTCAATGATCTTTAACGCGGTCATCACGTACAATGACGGCACCACCACCAATATCTCGGCTGTCGTTTTCCAGGATACAAACGGTAATACGTACTGGTCACCGGAATTTGAGGAAAACGCTGATCAGGATGCGATCGAGGAACATGCGATCGTGTCAATCCAGCTGGTGTCGCCGGTATATTCAAACGGTTCCAACACCGGTTACTCGATGTTCGGGGAACGGGTTGATTCTGATCCATTGTGTTTTGCAAGGGGCGCGAGGATCGACTGCCCCGATGGGCCACGGCTGATCGAAGACCTGCGGGTAGGAGATCTGGTGCTGACCATGGATAACGGCGCACAACCGATACGCTGGATTGGTCGTCACACCATGGCGGCCATTGGTAAATTCGCACCTATCCGAATCCGAGCGGGCGTTCTGGGCGCAAAGGAGACGCTGGAAGTCAGCCCGCAGCATCGCATCCTGCTGCAAGGGGCCGAGGTCGAATTGCAATTCGCATGCCCGCAGGTTTTCGCCGCCGCCTCTCACCTGATCTACAGTGACGGGGTGTCTGTACGTAAAGGTGGGGAAGTCGAGTACTTCCATCTGCTCTTTGATGAGCACCAGATCGTCTGGGCCAATGGTGTCGCGTCGGAAAGCCTGCTCTTGGGAAAAACAGGCATGGCCGCTCTGTGCGACGAGAGCATCGCGGAAATACAGACCTTGTTTCCCGAACTCGATATGACATCGGGGCCAAGCTTTGAAGCCGCCCGTCCGGTTCTGAAATCATTTGAGGCGTCATTGCTGGTGTCGCGGCCTTGGACAGAGAAGCCAGCCATTAACGTTAAGGCCGCCTAAAGTGCTACGGCGGTTTAACTTTTGGACCTGCCTGTAAGGCCACCACCCTGGCTAAACTGTTGAAGCAGGCTGCGCCCGGCAAGGGGCAATTGCCCGGGCGGCGAGCCTACGCGTTTTCAGAGCACCTAGCTCGGCCGCACTGCGACAAGAACGACGTCTAGCTCATCTTCCAGGGCTTGCAACTTTTTCAGGTCATCTTTAGCCAGATTTGCCGTATCGGCCTCAACAGCGGCAAGCGCGACAACCGGGCGTCCAATCTCCTGTTCCAGCGCCCGAACAGCGTTGAGCTTATCGGCCTCAAGCGTTGCAAGTGGATAAAGCATGGCAATCTCCTGTCTGCTGATGGCTTGGAGTATAGTCGACTTTCTCGATTTTGGAGCATTGTTTAGTAGCGCGCGCCACACCCAAGGTTAGCCGGCAGGAAAACGGAACACCGCATCACCTGCCGGCAAACTCAGAAACCGTCGTGAAACGCACGGGGCACCAGCCCGCCTTCAAAGAAATTGCGCAAGCACTTAGAATACTGAACCAGGGTTATCTGAACGGGGTTTGGCTGTGTCCCCCAGTGACAGCAAACGAGACACATTAGGCTGAGATGCGCATCGTGAGGTCCCTTCGGAAGACCTATGAGCTCCGCGCCTGAATCGAAGGCCGCACCGAACGATCAGACGGCCAATTGGATACCTAACGACAATTACATGCCAAAACCAATAATATCACAATTTTAACCAGATATCTTGGTGCGGGTGGAGGGACTTGAACCCCCACGCCTTGCGGCGCCAGAACCTAAATCTGGTGCGTCTACCAATTTCGCCACACCCGCAGTACCGGCCTTGAGTGCCGGATTGGCGTGCTCAATAACAAAGCCTGTGGTCGAGTGCGAGAGGGAAAATCACTTACGCGCAAGATTATTGGGCACCAACCGGTTACCATCGGGCCTGACACCTGGGCCGCGCTAGAAAAACATGCCATTTTTTTCGGGTCGGCGTCTGTCTGCACCATAACGATAATTTGAGGGTTGCGTTTCAATTTGCGTTTTCAGACAAAACCACCGCCTATTAAACGTACGCGATACCAAAAAAACCCATCGACATGTTAAACGCGCTTACGTTGAGTAAACCGAAGTGACCAAGGATTCACACAAATTGACCTTGTGATCAGCACTTCGGCCGAGCTGTTTATTTGATCCGGCACCTCCCTGAGAGCAGCAGGTAAATTCATTAAAATACAATAGATTACAACTTCTTTTCTGCTCAAATTTTCGCAACCCGATCGACCGCACTTAAGAATTGCGAAGAGCCTAGAATCTGGCGATACGACCCTGGGTTGAAACGACGGACAAGCCCGCGACCATAATTGCGCCACATTTCAAACGCCAAAATATCTTATTCGCGTCAAAATAACACCGCCTTGCCAGTAATTGATGGACGGCGGGAATTAATGAGTCTTTCCCGCCTTCGGGCGCCGTAAGAGTTTTTTGCTCAACTCGAACACAGGGGTCTTAGCCGTGACCAATATGATGAACTCTGCAACTGCTGAGCAAGACGCCGTTGGTCTTGCACGTGAAAGTTTCCTTGGTGAACTGAAGTCTTTGAATCAGAACCATCCGAACACGGGTTTTGGCGTTTGCTTGCGCACGCATTCGGGGGGCCACTACCTGCTCGCCAATTCTCGCATGCCGCTGCCCAAAACCAAATCCCAAGGTTTTCCGACCGGACGCCGCTTGGCCTTGCTGGAAAACAGCGAACAGTTCAGCTCGATCGAAGTACTTGCTGATTCCCGCGCTTACGAAGAGATTTCGCCGGGTGACGAGGCTGCGATTCTGGGCAATGCGCTGAACCTTATCGCCCGGATCGACATCTTGACCAGCTCTACTGACGGTCAGATTCAACCTCACATCGCCGCTACTGGAACCGGAGGCTGACCATGGCCCGAAACGACCACCTTCTGTCCGTAGGAAACGAAGCGCTGACGCCGATGACCTCGGCGATGACAGCGCTGACGGCGCAGATCGACCAGCTGACTGAGGTGGCAGATGCGCGATCCTCGGCGCGGCTTGCTACGCTCAAGACGCGTATGGAGAACTTTACGGCCAGTGTGACGTTGGTCGGGCAGGTCAAGGCCGGCAAATCCTCGATCGTGAACATCCTTGCGGGGCGCCCTGCGCTGTTGCCCTCGGATGTGAACCCGTGGACCTCGGTGGTGACAACGTTGAACATCAACACGCGCACCGAAGGCGACAAAAAAGCCAAATTTACTTTCTTTGAACAAGAAGAGTGGGACAACCTGATGGTCGGCGGCGGCCGATTGGGCGAACTGGCCAACCGGGCCGGTGCCGATGATGAAATGGACGATATCCGCCGTCAGATTGGCGAGATGAAGGCCAAGTCCGAAGCGCGTCTGGGCCAGCATTTCGACCTGATTCTGGGGCAAAGTCACCAGTATGACTATTTCGATGACGAACTGATCCAGCGCTATGTTTGTCTGGGCGATGAAGACGACCCGGATATCAACCCGAAAACCGGGCGCTTTGCAGACGTCACCAAGTCCGCGGAACTGTTCATGGACATCCCGCAATACCCGATCTCACTGAAACTATGCGATACACCCGGCGTGAACGATACCTTCATGGTACGTGAGCAGATCACCCTGCGCAGCCTGCGCGGGTCCGAGGTTTGCGTTGTTGTGCTGGCGGCCAGCCAAGCGCTGACCACAATGGATATGGCGTTGATGCGCATCATCGCGCAGTTCGAAAACCGTCAGATCATCCTGTTCGTAAACCGGATCGACGAACTGTCCGACCCGGTCAATCAGGTGCCCGAGATTCGGGATCGGGTTCAGGACACGTTGAAGCAGAACAATATCGACGCCAACACCAGCGTTGTGTTCGGCAGCGCAATCTGGGCCGAGGCAGCGCTGACCGGGAATCCGGATATCCTGTCGGAAGAATCGCGTCAGGCCCTGAACACCTTCTATCTGGCCGCCGGGTTTGGCGACCAAGCCCCCTCGCTCGACAAGATCTGGGCGCTGTCTGGCTTGCCCGACCTGTTGCTGGCCATGAATGAACGCATCGCCGAAGGGGCAGGCAATCGCCTGCTGGATCGGGTTCGCCATCGTGCGCGCAACATCGCAAGCCAGATTCGGGCAACTGCGGTGGCGAAGAACTTGTCCGACGGTCAAGGTGTGGTGCGTGATCTGGACGGTGTATCCCCGGAAGAGGCCATCGCCAAGGTAACCGAGGAATATGAAAAGAAGACCGCAGAACTGACGACTGCGCTGCGCGACAAAGTGTTGGAGCGGTTGAAATCGGCTGAAACAAACTTTGTCAAACGGGCTACGGACTCGTTGATTTCGCATCTGGAACAGAACGGCGAGCAAGGCACCTGGCAGTATGATCCGGCCGGGCTGCGCACTTTGCAAAAGGCAGCCTATTTCAGCTTTTCCCGCGCAATGCGCAAAGATGCGGGGGCGCTTTATAGTGCCGCTGCGGCGGATGTCGAGGCATTGTACCAAAAGCTGCTGGGCAACCATTTGGGTGAATTCAGCATCGAAGCCCCCATCGTGCCCCGCGTGCCGCCGCCCCTGGGCATCGGCCGCACCATCGCGCTGGACTTGCAAAGCACCTGGTGGCGCCGCTGGTGGCAACGTCGCAAAGGGTTCGAGGCCTATGCTGCAGATTACACGCGCCTGATCGCTTCCGAGGCAAACTCGATCACCAAAGACCTTGAGGAAAACCAGATCGCGGCCGTTCTGGAAAACGTTCGGGCTGGCTTGTCCGACTTCCTGCGCGAGCAAAAAGAGACTCTGCTTAGCATTTCGGCCTCGGCCGAGCAGGATCCGAACCAGGCGGCACTGATGGCGGGCATGACTCCCAAGAAATCGCGCGACGATATCCTGGGCGACATCCTGAAAGATCTTAGTAACGAGGCAGCATAAGTAGCGACATGGCAAAAGATACACAAACCCGCTTCGTCTCTCCTAAGGCTTGGGAGCGCATCGAGCAGTGGTCCCGCCGCAAACCGATCTTTGCTCTGATGGGAGAATTCAGCGCCGGGAAGTCGACGCTGATGAATTTTCTGCTGCGCACACAGGCGCTGCCGACACAAGTCACCGCCACACAACTGCCGCCCGTCTGGTTTAGCTGGGGAAAAAAATCGGCCTATGTCCAACGTCCCGATGGGACCCGCGAGAACATCACTCTGGATCAGTTGGACTCTGTCGGCGTTAACGATGCCCAATTCGTGCGCATCTTTCTTGAGGCCGACATTCTGGAAGCGGTGGACCTGATCGACACTCCCGGTATCTCTGATCCGAAGATTTCCAGCGATGTCTGGCGTCGTGCGGTCGGGCAAGCGAATGGTGTTTTGTGGTGTACCCATGCGACCCAGGCGTGGCGCGAGACCGAGCGTGCAACATGGGTGTCTTTGCCGGAGCGGCTGCAGCACAACTCTTTGCTGTTGGTGACCCGTGCCGACGTGCTGGGTCCGAAAGACCGCCAAAAGGTGCTGCGGCGGGTTAACCGTGAAGCAGGTCACCTGTTCAACCGGTCGATTCTGTTCTCGGCCCGAGATGCGATCATCGCCCGGGATAAGAGTGGCGATGCCGAGCTGTGGACACGCAGCGGCGGTGGCAAGATGGTGGACAGCTTCCTTCAGATCACCGAACAGATCATGGATAGCCGCGCCGATATGCTGACGCGCTATCAGATCGACAACGGCTTGGCCGCGGGCACACCCGTGCAGCCGATCCGCCCGAAACGAATGGTGGAACAGACCGACGAACCAGCGCCGCTGAAACTGGTGAACCCAGTTCCTGCGGCCAACAAGGAAGATGAGGTCGTCACCAGCTTCCCCGTTCGCCCGGCCCGTGTCGAGCGCCGCACCGAAGATACCAGCCGCGAAGAACGCATCGACGCGGCAGAAGCCGAGCGCCTGCGGGCCGAAATGGAGACCAAATCTCCGGTGTCAGAGCCGCAACCGGAAATCGAAGGCGACGATCTGCGCGCCTTTTTCAAAGACACGGAAAGCAACAGCCTGAATCTGTCCGAATACAAGGAAACGCCAGCGGACGAAGACCCGTTTGATCTACTGGATGATGACGAGTTCGAAATCGACACAAGCCTTGCGTCTGAACCAGTTGAGCTCCAGGACGATCCCGCTTCTACGGAATCGGACCCGTTCATGGAGTCGCTGGAAGGCAAACTGGCGGACACGCCAGAGCAGGATCGGGCATCGGTCGAAGAGACGGACGAACAGCGTGCCGAGGTTTCGGTGTCGTCGATTGCCGCTTTGCTGGCTGAACAATCGAATGGTACCGAGGATGAATACGAGCCAGAGCCCGAATCCAGTGGCCTCGTGAACATGCAGGTTGTTCCCTTGTCCAACGGCACGGCCACCGAAGACCCCGCCCCGTCGGATGACACTGATGAAAGTCAGGAAGTCCTGCTGAACGTTCCGACTGACACTCCGCTCAGTGCGGCATCCATGTGGCGCGACATCACTGCGGGCGAGGAATTGCCGAACGATGTCGAAGGCATGAAGAAAGTGTTCGTTGCGTTCCTCGAGGAATTCGACCAGATCGCAGTCGAGCATTTCGAGCGCCATGCCAAGGGGGCGGTTGGCCCCGTTCCCAATGCTGCGGAAAACAGCGGAGCTGAATTTCGTGTGTTATGACCAGAACCTCAGGTAGCAAGCGATGACGATCGAAGCCGCATTGAACACCGCGATGGAGACCATACCCGACTGTATTGCAGCCGGGTATGTCGACATGGAAACGGGGATGTTGCTTGGGACCAACACCCACGACCCAGGCAGCGCAGACGTTCTGGACAGTCTCGCCCTTGCCGTGGCTAACCTGTTTCAAGGACGCGGCGTCAAAGCCTTCGAGGATTTGTTGCGCGCGGCTGGAGTCGAAGAGGTCGACAACCCGGGATTTGGGGAAATCGCGGTGTTTTCGAATGATCGGCTCAATATCTTTCTGCGGACCCGGGAATATCCCGATCATGTGGTCTGCTACATCTGTCGCGGCAGCGCCAATGTCGGGTTGGCACTGACAAAATCGCATCTCAGCCTGGGGCCTGTCGTGGCTGCAGTCTAAACCGGACCAGAGGGGGGTCACGGCATGATGGATACGGACATACTTGAGATGCTCGACGACATCGGGCGCTCGTCTGTGGCACGCCTTAACCCGGCGGTCACGGTTCCCGGGGAAACCGCCCGGATTCGGCGCGAAAAGGTTCTGCACACCATTCGCGGCACCATTCTGCCGCGCCGTCTGGAATTTACTGCTGCTGATGGTCATTGCCTTGCCATTGAAGTCAACAGCTCTCGGATCACGGATGTGTTCCGGGTTCAGTCCGGCATCGCTCCGGATTTCGAAACCGAATCCCGCGAGGAACTGGCTGACAAACTGGCAAAATTGGTGACCGACATCGCCGCCGCCCCCGCCCCATTGGAGCTGATTTCGCTGCAACCCGACACTGCGCTTGAGGCCGACGATGTGGGCATCACATTCAGCGAGATCGAAAGCGCCTGCGAGAAAGTCGAACTGCCTGCTGACCCGGTCATTTCCATCGTTCCGGACGAACCCGAGGAAACCGCACCCGCCGAGGAAGCAGCGGCGGAAGAGCCCGCCGACTCTCTGGCTCAAAAGTTCTATGACGGTTCTGAACGATTCTCTCAGGGCCGGGTTCTGGCCAACGGCGCAGACGGGGAACCATTGCGCATGGATGGCACCTGTGACGAAGGGGGAACTCTGCACCCCAATTCCGATCTACTGGCCCGTTTCGCCCACGACCTTGCAGGGTGGGATGGCGACTCGGCCTCTGTAATGGAACACCCGCAGTTGATTGTCATGCGGCCCTCCGGTGGCAAGGGCGCCGGGCTGGCCGTTTTGAACGATGGTGAGAGTTTTGCGGTCGCCGTCCACGAGGCACGCAAACTGGGTGCCGTAGTCAATCTGTGGGCCACTCTGAAAAGGCCGGACGGATGATTACGCCCCTTTCGTTCAATTTTTCGATGAATTCGATCCGTGATTACAAGTTACCAGGGTAAGTTTTATGAGTGAAAACAATCGTCGCGAGTTAATCCGTATTGCAGAGGACATGAACGGTGCCTCTAATGATGAGACCCGTCAGTTCATCTCACGCATTGTCAGTGATCTGACAAATCTGAAACCCTCGATTGCCTTTGTCGGGCAGATCAAGGCGGGCAAATCCCGTCTGATCAACGGCTTCACCGGTCAAGCCGAATATCTGCCGTCGGACGTGAACCCATGGACAACGGTGATCACCGACATGCATTTCGGCCACCCCTCGGGGCGGACCTCGGGGGCCGAGTTCCATTTCTTCGACAACCGCCAATGGCAGGCTCTGATCGCCGAAGGCGAAGAACTGCGCAACATGTTCCCCGATGACGAGGACAGCTATAAGCGCGAGATGATCGAAGAGCAGGTCGAGGCGATGAAAACCCGCGCAAAGCTGCGTCTGGGGGAAAGCTATAAGCACCTGCTTGGCCAGCATCACGATCTTGACGAACTGAACTCGGACGATCTGGCACGCTATGTCTGTGCGGGTGACGACCCGACCGAAGAGGGCGAACACGACCCGGGCTCGGATCGCGGCCTTTACAGCGACATCACCCGCAAGGCCGAGGTTTATTTCGACATCGGTCACTTCCCGTTTCCGCTGACAGTTACCGACACGCCGGGCGTCAACGACCCGCTGCTGATCCGCGAGGAAATTTCGCGCCAGTACCTCAAGGAATCGGATTTCTTTGTGGTGGTCCTTTCGGCGCATCAGGCCCTGTCGCGGGCTGACCTGAAACTGTTCCGCCTGATGCAGGCGTTGGAGCTGGGTCAGATCGTGGTCTTCATCAACCGCGTCGACGAGTTGGGCGGCGGTGCCGAAGATGCGGGCAAGGTCCGGGCCGACGTGATGGAGGGCCTGGAAAAAGCTCTTGGAAATTCAGACATCGACGTTTTGATGGGCAGCGCGCAATGGGCGCATTACGCTCTGACCGGCGACGAGACCGGCATCAATCATGATGAGATTCTGGCCTGGTTGCGAGCGCATCCGGCTCAGATGAAGCAATATCTGGACGGTGTGGAAGAGATCAAACAGGGTCCCGGTCCGATCAGCCGCGAAGGTGTGCTGCGCTTTGCTGCAATGATCGCCTCGGGTCTGCCGGACCTGCGCCGACATGTGACCAGTGCCCTGACCGAGGGCCCGCGCGACGAACAACTGCGAATGGCGTGGCAGCATCTCAACACCTTCGCGCAAGGCGAGGTCGAGCGCAGCAGGGCGCATCTGCGCGCCATCGAAGACGAAACGACCCCCGCCGCCGAAAACAATGACGAAAACGACAAGACACTGACAGATCTGCGCGCGCTTGTTGCCGAGAAAACTGCCGGAATCGTCAATGACATGGACGATGTTCTGGCTAATCTGCGCGGCGTTATGGACGACACCGTGGCCGAGGCCGTATCGGCCGTGGTGCGGGGGCCGAACGGGGATTCCCCGCTGCTGGCAAAGGGTGGTGACACCGAACTGAACTTCACCCCGTTGCGTGACCGTATGCGCGAGCTTGTGCAGGGGGCAACACAGGTTGTACGCCAACGGATGCTCAGCGAGTTGTATACAATCGACATGCAAAGCAATGCGGCCCTGCGCGCCCTGCCCGGCTGGCAGGATCCGACCGACAACCGCATGAACACCAGCGCCGTGCGTTGGTTCCGCCCGGACACTACTGCGCTGACGCGGGGTATCACGGTTGAATTGCGGGTCAGTTGGTTGTCGCGCCTGATCTCACGCAAGAGCGTCGTGACCCGGGCGGAGCGCATGATCGTGCAGGAATTCGAGATGATCGGCGATGATCTGGTGGACACCGCGCGCAGCGATCTGCTGGAACGTTTGAATACGGTTCTGGATCACTATATGGCTTTGCTGGCCGGACATCTTGAACATCGGGCGGGAAGCGGCGAAACCAACGAGCGGGCCCAGGCGCAAGATGCCTTTGACCACGCGCAACGCATCACCGAAGAACTGGGCGCCGTCTTTGGCCCGGATGACATAGACAAGCGATTAGCAGAGGCTGCGGAATGATCGAATTTCCCGGAACCGAACAGGAAGTAAGACAACTTGAACGCTTTCTGACCGCGACCGAAAACCTGTCGGCCGACACGGCGCTGGACGAGATGCGCGAGCGCGCTCTTGCCCATGCCGGGCGGCTGTCCAATGCGGTCAATATCGGTTTTGCCGGGGAATTCGGGGCTGGTAAATCCAGCCTCGCCAACATGCTGGCCGGGGCGGACATTCTTCCCACCGGACCGCAGCATCTAAAACTGCCGCTGGTGATTGTCGCCTATTCTGATACGCCGGAAACCACCGTCGGCTGGTGGGACAAAGAGCCCAAAACCTATTCCGGAATCGCGTTGGAAAAGGCCGCCGCGGATGCACCTGATTTCATCTCGGTCGGCCTGAACACTCCTGCCTTGCAGGAGATATCGCTGTTTGACCTGCCCGGAACCGGAGCGTTAGATGATACATACAAAGAAACGCTCGACCTGCTGAAGTTCGTGGATTGCGCGATCTGGTGCACCAATGGCACCAACGCATGGCGCGAGACCGAGCGTCATCTCTGGACAAGGGTGCCGCAGGAACTGCGAACCAACAGCCTGCTGGCGGTCACGCATACCGATCTTCCACCGGTCCGCGACGCGCTGGACCGGGTACTGTCGCGTCTTAACAAGGAAAAGGGCGATCTGTTCCGCTCGGTCGTGCCGATCGGTACTCCGGTGGCCGTACGGGCCATGGCACAAGAACCCGAACCGGATTTTGCCCTTTGGGAGACCTGCGGCGGTCAGAACCTGGCCGAACAGGTGCTGCAGATCGCATCCGACCGACGTTTGGCCGATCTGGAGGCCGCGCGCACCGATTTGAAACAGGACTTCCTGCCCTTTCTGGAAGCACTGACCGGCCCCGAGGCTGAGACGCAGCAGCCCGATGCCGCGTCCGTGCACGCCGTCTTGGAATCCGCGTTGCCTCCTTTGGAAAACCCTATACTTGAGGACTGGCTGGCCGCGATTGCAAGCATTTACGAAGATCTGCGCGAATCGTCGGATATCGAACCGTCGGCCTTCCTGCACTCATGTCAGGAAATCGTTGAAGATTTTGCCGAGCGCCTTGAGCAGGGCGGTGAGATCGACCCGAAGGCCGACTGGATTCCGGGCGAGTTCGAAAAGGCCACGGACCTGTTGTTGCTGTTGCAATTCGAAAGCGGCGACGCCCCACTAAAAGACGCGATCAGCATCCTCGCGCAACTCAGCGACAATCTGGCTTGGGCCGGTAGCCGGGTGGATTCGGTGCAGCCGAAAACCGGGACCTGAAAATTTCTCGTTAAGATTGCGCCGCGACTCGGCGAATCGAGACCCATAGAATCGGGTCTCGAATGCATCGACTCCGTTGACCAAGCGGAGACAAAGAGTCGATCCGTCTGTATTTTGTGCAAAGCTTTTTTCAACATTTAGACGCTCTACAGTCGTGAAACACGATATGTAGTCGCCCTGCGAAAACGGTCCTTAGTGAAGCCATCAGGCGGCCCCAATAAAGTCAAATTTGAAACGTCTAACCGTCTCAAGTGTCCTGCGGTTGTGTTTGGTTGCGAGTTCACGGGCAAGTTTGCCCAGTTAAAAAAAACCGCAAAACGATCAGAACGGGCGGAAAGAAATGAGCCACAACCAGGCGGTCGGTGAATCGCACGACGAACCGAAAATCGAAGGACTTCAACCCGGCGCCAAGCTGTTGCGCGGACAGTACGAGATCCTGCGTTACCTCAGCAATGGCGGGTTCGGAATTACTTATCTTGCGCGGGACAGTCTGGAACGCGACGTGGTGATCAAAGAGTGCTTTCCAGGCGCATTGTGTCACCGCAACGGCGATCTGGTCGAACCGGCCAATCCCGGACACACGGAAGATCTGCGCGCAATCATAGACCTGTTTATTCAAGAGGCGCGCAATCACGCACGTCTGGTTCATCCCAATATCGTCGACGTCCATCAGGTGTTCGAGGACAACAACACCGCCTATATCGCGATGGACTTCATCAAGGGCTGCGACCTGCTGGACTATGTCGAAAACACCGACAATAAGACCGGCCCCGATTTCATCGTTCAGGTCACTGAAAAGATGCTGTCAGCGGTATCTTTCATCCACCAGAGCGGAATGCTGCACCGGGACATCTCGCCCGACAACATTCTGATTGATGAAAACGGCGACCCGGTTCTGATCGACTTTGGAGCCGCGCGCGAGCAGGCTGCGAACCAATCTGCGGCCCTGTTAACCCTGCGTGTGATCAAAGACGGGTACTCGCCGCATGAGTTTTATGTGCGCGGCGCTGAACAAGGCCCCAGCAGCGACCTCTATGTGCTGGCAGCCACGCTGTATCACGCCATCAGCGGCGAGCGCCCGATTGACGGCCAAACCCGCCTGAACGCCTTCAACAACAGTCAGCGAGACCCCTACGCCCCCCTGGCCGGGCAGTTCAATGGCTATCCCGAGGGGTTCCTGGAAGCGATCGACAAGGCGATGGAGGTACACGTCACCGACCGTTTGCAAAGCGCGCTGGATTGGTTGCGAATGTTCCGCGGCCCGGGCGTCATGTTCGATACGTTCGACTACCGCCCGGTCTCGGTCATCGTGGCCATGGACCGCAAGGATGAAGAGGCCGAAAAGGCCCGGATCAAGGCTGAAAGCGAAAATGCCGAAGCTGTGGTCACCGCGCTTCTGGCCGGAAATGCTGATCTGGCCTTGGGCAATGAAGACAAGAACGAAGATGAACTCGCCAAGTTCACACCCAAAGAAGAAGCCGCAGTTGCGGTCGATACCGTAGTTAAAAGCGGATCGGGTGGCAGCGGCAAACTGATTGCCGGTGCCGCTGTCATTGCAGTTGGTCTGGCAGCGGGCGGTTACTTTCTGATGTCCGGTGAAAAGAGCGAACCGACACAGGATGTTGCAGTTGCGTCAGCACCTGCAGTTCAAGAAACAGAAGAACAAGTGGCAGCAACGCAAGAACCTGTCGAGCAGGTCGTCACCACAGAAAATACGCCGGAACAGGCTGATCCGGCACCAGTTAAGGCAGAAACTCCTCAGGCGCCTGTCGAGCAGCAGATACAGGACCAATCGGTTGATCCGGAACAGGCCCGGACAACCGAACCTGCGCCGGCAGTTTCAGCGCCCCCGGCAGAAACACAGATTGCTTTCTCGCATTGGGATGTCGAAATTCCGTTCCAGACATCCAGACGCCGCGCATCTACCGGCAGCATCATCGCCGTTACTGGTGTTGATCCGGCGCAGGACATGTCCGTTATCGGTGACTGGGTCAAACGCGGCGATGCGATTTACACTCTGAACGGAGAGCCGATCCGCGAAAACACGAGCTTTGCCGCGCAGGTGCTGAACGATCTGGCAATTGATCCCGACGGCTATATCCGCGTGACGGCCCGCTACCGCCCCTTGGGCAAAACCCTTGCTCAAAACGGGTTGTTGGCCCTGCCTGCCATCCGCATGATCGGTTTGGAAAACGGTTATGGCTTTATCGTACGCAATGAGGATGGTCAGAGCTGGACGACGGTTGTCACCACCGTTCCTGCGGATGCGGCCAGCGACCTGCAGCGCGGCGATGTTCTGATCTCGGAAGCGCAAACCGGGGCAGCCATCGACGGGCAGGAAAGCCTGGATGCCATGCTGAGCGCATTGGTTACGGAGAAACTGGCCCAGGCCCGTCTGACCGTGATGCGCGATGGCGTCCAGACGGATGCCGTTATGCAGCTGACGCAGGAGTAATCTGACCGGTCGCAAGTGATCTACCGCTAGTAAAAATGAGGGTGGTGCCCGGAAGTCCGCCACCCTGACGGGGACCGGCCCGTCGCGGCAGATAAAAGTTGGTTTGATTTCCGCATCATAAGTGCCGTTGTGCCGTTGCGCGCAGAGGCGAATAGCAGCCCCGCAGGACGCAGGTTCTGTGAAAGGAAGCAAAGGTATCGACGCCATGTTCAAATACAAAAGCCCACTTAGCCGGCTGCTCGAAGGTGCCGGCAAAGCCAAGGAACCCGAAGCCGAAACCGCGGTGGAAGAAGAAGCTGCAGTGCCCGAGGCCGAAAAGCCCCAGCCGATTGCGGATTTCAACGCGCTGCGCGCTGCTTTGGGCGGTGGTAACATGTCTTCGACATCGGAAAACTACGACGACGCGGATGATCTGATCCCCGAAGAAGAGATGCCCGAGTTTTCCGAAGACGAGGCCGTCGTGGACGTCGTGACAACCGAAGTTGTCGCCGAAACGCAAGATAACATTTTTGAGGCTCCCGAAGCTCAGCCCGAACCGGAAGTGCCGGTTGTGACCCTGCACGTCGCCACCGAGGAAGATGCGGCAACCGAGCAACCGGTTCAAGAAGAACAGGTTGTTGAAGTGATCGTTGAAACGATTGAACCCGCTCGGCCCGAGCAGGTGGCAGAGGTCACAACCGCACCCGAAGTAATGGCCGAGCCTACAACGGAAGTTCAGCCGGAACCGCAACAACACGTCGCGGCGCCGGCCCCTGCAGAAGACCGTCGTGGTCGCGTAAAGACCACGTTCCTGGGCTTCGAACGCGCGGACACCCACGTTCAGAACCTGATGGAATCCTCGGAACCCGTTGCCAAGACCGAAACTGCGCAAGAGACTTTCCCGGTTGGCTGGCTGGTCGTGACAGCTGGCCCGGGCCGGGGCGCATGCATCACGCTGACCGAAGGCCTGATGCAGATTGGCCGCAACGATGATCAGGCCATTCAACTGGATTTTGGCGACACCGGTATCTCGCGCAGCAGCCATGCGGTGATCGCTTACGACCCCGAGGACCGCAAATGCTATCTGGGACACGGCGGCAAGGCCAATTTGGTGCGCCTGAACGGCAAACCGGTTCTCAGCACTGTTGCACTGTCCAGCGGCGACCTCATCCGCATCAGTGAAACCTCGATCCGCTTTGCCGCCTTCTGTGATGACGGCTTTGACTGGCGGGATGCCTGATAGATGCTGGCGCAACCGGCATATGATATCGCGCTGATCCTGGATCAGGGTCAACGCGAGTCGCAAGAAGACGCGATTGCCGCGCGCATGTTCGATGCAACGGATGCTGGCTATGTCGTGATTGCGGACGGTATGGGCGGCCACGCGGCTGGCGAGGTTGCCTCGGAACTTGTGGTTGCAGCATGGCGCGAGTCCCTGGACACCGAGCTTGAGAATACCCCCCTGTCCGAAGCGGCAGTCGCCGATGCGTTGCCGCTGGCAGCCATGCAAGCCAACGCCGCGATTGCAGCCCATTGCGAAAGCAAAGATGGTGAATTCAACATGGGGTCGACCCTGACGGGGCTGTTGCTACTGGGGCAACGCGCCTTCTGGATCTCGATCGGCGACAGCCCCTTGTACCTGTTCCGCAACGGGGTTCTGAGCCAGATCAACGAAGATCACTCCATGGCACCTGTGATCGACGCGCAAGTGACCGAGGGCAAACTGACCGAGGCCGAAGCACAGGCACATCCCGACCGAAACCAGCTGACCTCAGTCATCATGGGGGCGGCGATTCCCAAAGTCGATTGCCCCGAAGAGCCGCTGGAGTTGACCGCATCGGATGTACTGATCCTGGGCAGTGACGGGCTGCAATACCTCAGCGATACCGAAATTCAGACCATCGTACAAAGCAACGCACACGCTTGGTCGCAGGATATAGCCGACGCGTTGTGGCAGGCCCTTCGGGCCAAAGACGACCCGGATCAGGACAATGCCTCAATCGGCGTTGTGAAACTTACAAAAAAATAACCAAGGCAAAGCTACAGGACCCATGAAACCCCATCTGTTCATATCCAGCCTGGCACTTACTGCCGCTGCCGGTACGGCCTCGGCGCAAGAGGCGTGTTCGACCTATGAAATCCAGCGCGGAGACAGCCTGCGCGAGTTGGCCATCGAAGTGTATTCGACCGAGGATTTCCGTATCATCTTTGACGCCAACCGCGATGTTATCGGCAACAACCCGAACATCATCCGTGTGGGCGACGTACTGACATTGCCCTGTCTAGAAGAGATCGGGCGCGCGCCAACGGCACCGCAGACAGAGGCCGAAGCAATGGCAGCCGAAATGGCAGCAGAGTTGGTCAAGGCTGCGGAAAAACGCGCCGAGAAGGCCATCGCCGACGCCGAAGCCCGGGTTGCCGAGGCTGAAGCCGAAGCCAAAAAGGCCAGCGAAGACGCGGTGATTGCTGCCAAGGCTGAGGCCAAAAAGGAAATCGAAGCCGCCCGTGCCGAGGGGGCCGCCCTGATCCGCAACGCGGATGACGGTGAGCGACCGGAAATCCGGGATCGCCAGTTGCTGCTGATCACTGGCGGCAACTATGCGCCTTTCACCGATGAAGCCCTGCCCAATCGCGGCCTCTATACCAATCTCGTGGAAACCGCGATGCTGCGCGCCGCGCCCGAACAGGGCTACAAGATCCAGTTCGTCAATGATTGGTCTTCGCATCTGGATCTGCTGATGCCGACCTTGGCTTTCGACGCTACCTTCCCCTGGTCGCGCCCGGATTGCGAAGAGGCCTCGGCGCTTTCCGAAAAGGACCGCGATCGCTGTGATACCTACAATTTCTCAAACCCGTTCTATGAGGTTGTGGACACATTCTTTGCCCGCGAGGGCTCGGGCTATGAGCAGACTCTGACCTATGCCGACTTTGCAGGCGCCACGATTTGTCGCCCCGAAGGCTGGTCGCTGTCGCATATGGACACGGTCGGCCTTTACGAGCCCGCGATCACTCTGATGCGCCCCGTTTCGCCGGATGACTGCTTTCATGCGGTCATGGAAGGCAAGGCCGACATCGTGGCAATCGAAGCCCATCTTGCGGTCGAAGCAATCGGACGACTGGGATACGAGCACCGCATTATCGAAAACCCCAACCTGGCGGCCATAAAGTCGCTTAACGTCATGACCCACAAAGATAATCCGGATGGGGAAGCGATCCTTGAGACGCTCAACCAGGGTCTGGCGATCATGCAGCAATCTGGAGAGTGGCGAGACATCGTTTCAACCGCTCTGCGTCATCAAATGGAAAATGGCTAAGGCCCCAACCGGCCTGACAACAATAAATGTCTGGAGGAAGTGGACATGTTAGAATTCAACCTGAAGAAAGTCGTGATATCGGCCACCGCCGTCACTGCCCTTAGCGCCGGAGCCGCGGCCGCACAGGAAGCCTGTACAAACTATACCGTCGAGGACGGCGATACGATGGCAACCATCGCCATCGCGGCCTATGGCACTTCGAACTATCAGCCGATCTTCAACGCGAACCGCAACGTCATCACCAACCCAAACGATCTGGCGCCTGGTCTGGTTTTGGCCCTGCCCTGTGAAGACGGCAGCCTGCCGAACGGTCAGTCCGCTCAGGAAATCATCGCGGCCGAAGAAGCACGCGCGGCCAGTGTCAAACGTTCCAGCGTCTATCAGCCGCCGATCAAGCTGGTGACTGGTAACGGCTGGGCGCCATTCGCTGATGAATCGCTGAATGGCGGTGGCGCGATCACTCGTCTGGGTACCACAGCGCTGCAGCGTGGCGGCAACGCGCGTGACTACTCGGTCAGCTTCGTGGACGACTGGAATTCACACCTGGAAACGCTGCTGCCCCTGGGCGCGTTTGACGTATCGATGGCGTGGAACATGCCGGATTGCACCAACCGGACCTACGAATGGTCGTGGGAAACGGAAGTTCGTTGCACTCAGTTCGATGCATCCGTGCCGGTTTACGACATCGTAGTCGGCTTCTACACCCTTCCCGAAAGCGAGTACTCGAGCGCCACCACATTTGATCAGCTGGAGGGCGCAACAATCTGCCGTATGGATGGCTGGTTCATCCACGACCTCGAGCAAGAAGGCCTGCACGACGGCACCTCCATGACCCTGATGCAACCGATCACTGCACGTGAATGCCTTGATGCGGTTCTGACAGGCACTGCCGACGTTGCAACCTTCGAAGTGCAGTTGTTCTCAGACACCATGGTGGAAATGGGCCTTACCTCGAACGACCTGGTGGAAAACCCGTTTGTGACATCTCTGTCCTCACTGCGTTTCATCAGCCACCGCAGCAACCCGTTTGGCAAACAGTATCTGGCGATGCTGAACAAAGGCCTGAACGAAATGCGGGAATCCGGCGAATGGTACGCCATCGTTTCGGACACGCTGCGCGAGCACAACGAGAAACTGATGGCAGCGTCGAACTGATCCCTCGGTTCACCTGACTACCAAGGGGCTGGTCTCAGGACCGGCCTCTTTTTTTGTCTGAAAACTGCTGTGTCCGCAAACCAATCAGAGGCAACTACGGGAAACCCCTAATACCCGGAAACTACCAAAGTGGTAATCTGTAGATAACTATACCGGTGAGGCCCAGCCTCCCCACTCACTCAAAAAGGGGCTGACTTTGGGGGTCAGCCCCTTTTTCTATCCAAGACTTTGATCTGAAACGTAAAAAGCCACGCCTTAGGGCGTGGCTATTCACAATCAGCCAATGATTGCGTTCAAAGTCGCGCTGGGACGCATCACGGCTGCGGTCTTGACGGGATCGGTGTGATAGTATCCGCCCAGATCTGCAGGTGCGCCTTGTGCGGCGGCCATTTCACCCAGGATCTGCTGTTCCTTGTCGGCCAGCTCCTTGGCAATGGGCGCGAACTCAGCAGCCAGATCCGCATCGTCGGATTGCGCTGCCAGAGCCTCAGCCCAATAGCGCGCAAACCAATAGTGGCTGTCGCGGTTGTCCGGCTGGCCAACCTTGCGGCTGGGCGACTTATTGTTGTCCAGAATGCCTTGCGTCGCGGCCTCGGCCGCGGCACCCAGTACACCCGCCTTCGCATTGCCCTTGCTGTCGGCCAGGAAGTTCAGCGATTCACCCAGTGCACAGAACTCCCCCATCGAGTCCCAACGCAGGTGGTTTTCCTCGACCAGCTGCTGAACGTGCTTCGGGGCCGAACCACCGGCACCGGTTTCGAAAAGACCACCGCCATTCATCAGCTTGACGATGGACAGCATCTTGGCCGAAGTGCCCAGCTCCAGGATCGGGAACAGGTCGGTCAGGTAATCCCGCAGCACGTTGCCGGTGATCGCGATCGAGTCATTGCCCGCCGTAATGGTCTCCAGCGACTGACGGGTTGCTTCACGCGGCGCCAAAATCTGGAATTTGTCAGCCACGCCAGCGGTCTCGAGCGCCGGTTTGACGTATTTGATCAGTTCGGCGTCATGGGCGCGGTTTTCGTCCAGCCAGAAGATCGCCTCGGACCCGGTCAGGCGCTGACGGTCCATCGCCAGTTGAATCCAGTTCTCGATCGGGGCTTTCTTGACGGTGCAGGACCGCCAGATATCGCCCTTTTCAACCGCATGCTCGTGCAGTGTATCACCATTGGCCAGAACGACGCGGATAGTTCCGTCTGCAGGGGCCTGGAACGTGGTCGGGTGCGAGCCGTATTCCTCAGCCTTCTGCGCCATCAGACCAACGTTGGCAACGGCACCAGCGGTGGCCGGGTTCAGCGCGCCATTCGCTTTGAAGAAGTTGATGGCCTCGTCATAGACACTGGCATAGCAGCGGTCCGGGATCACGCAGTTGGAGTCACCCTTGGCACCGGTCTCATCCCAGCCCTTGCCGCCTGCGCGGATCACGGCAGGCATCGAGGCGTCAATAATCACATCAGACGGCACGTGCAGGTTGGTGATGCCCTTGTCGCTGTCGACCATATACATCGACGGACGCTCGCCTTTCAGGGCGTCGATGGTGGCCACAATCTCGGCGTTGTTTTTGACGCGATCCAGCAGGTCACCCAGACCCGAGTTCGGATTCACACCCAGTGCGTCCAACTCGGCACCGAACTTGTCGAATACCGGCGCAAGCCACGCTTTGACCGCGTAACCAAAGATGATTGGATCCGACACTTTCATCATGGTCGCTTTCATGTGAAGCGAGAACATGGTGCCGTCTTTCTTGGTGTCTTCGATAGCCTCAGCCAGGAACGAAGACAGGGCTTTGACCGACATGAAGGTCGCGTCGACTACAGTGCCTTCGTCCAGCGTCCAACCGTCTTTCAAAACGGTGACGCTGCCGTCTTTGCCGACGAACTCGATCTTTGCGTCGCCAGCCTGCGCCGCAGTGATGGTCGCCGATTTCTCGTTTGCGTAGAAATCGTTATCCGACATCGATGAGACTTTGGTCTGGCTGGACGAAGCCCATTCCCCCATCGAATGCGGGTTGTTCTGAGCGTAGTTTTTCACTGCTTTTGCTGCACGGCGGTCGCTGTTGCCCTCGCGCAGAACCGGGTTCACGGCCGAGCCCTTGATGGCATCGTAACGGGCGCGAACGGCTTTTTCTGCGTCGTTTGCAGGCTCTTCAGGATAGTTCGGGATGTCGTAGCCTTGTGCCTGCAGTTCTTCGACCGCAGCCACCAGTTGCGGAACCGAGGCCGAGATATTCGGCAGTTTGATCACGTTGGCCTCGGGCGTCTTCACCAATTCACCCAGCGCGGCCAGATCGTCAGTGATGCGCTGTGCGTCGGTCAGGTTTTCCGGGAAGGTCGCCAGAATACGGCCCGCCAGCGAAATATCCTTGGTGCCAACACTGACGCCCGCCGCCGAGGCGAACTTGCGAATGATGGGCAGGAACGACGCGCTGGCCAGCTCGGGCGCTTCGTCTACAATGGTATACAATACATCGAAGTTCGATTTTTCTGCCATATTCTTTTACCTTTTTAAGCCTTTCGGGGCGTGCGATCCAAGAGTGTGCCACGTATTCGTGGCTTGAGATGGGGCGCGAGAATCCTACCGCCCCAATGGTGACTCTGATTTGACAGGGCCTCCCTTAAAACAGGTTGAGTTTCGGATCAATCCTTTAGAGGGGCGCAAATTGACACGGGCTGCACAAACTCTTGGGTTACTTTGGTTAGGTGAGGTTACTTCCCAACCATCCAAGCCAATGTCATTTCTGCTTGGTTGAGCCTAGTGAGCCAAACTCGCTGAACGACGACTCTGTGACGGCCTGCGAAACGTAGTCGGAAATCGCGTTGTTGACGTGTATTGTTGATCCCGCATAGGCCTGCTTTGGAACGGATACCCCTGCTTTGCGGAATTCATCTAAAAGCGCATTGCGACCTGCACGCCCAAGGCTGTTCACAGCTGTCTCAAACTCTGCCACCGCCAAGTCCGCTCGGCCTATATCCATATAGATTTCGGCGCGGTGGAGGGACTCTTCGCTGCTTCCCCACAAGTACCATCGGATTGCATTGGTGTGCCACCTGCCGAAGAGTGCTTGTCTTGACGGACCTTCCGCAGTTTCAAAAGCATCCAGTTTCTTTACGTATTCGATACCCTTGTCTTCATCGCCAATCCTTAGGTGAACAAAGGCTGGTAGGTACAACTTCGTACGCTTTTAAGGGCGCAAACGAGCCCATTCTGATGCAGCCTCCAATGCGTTTTCGTGATGGCCGGTGTGTTCAACGTCGAAAACAGTCTGAAAGATGTGCACCCATTCCTCATCTGGCCAGCGCTGTTTAGCTTGCCGCGAGAATTGGGCGGAACCGTCAAATCCACCGATTTCGTAATGAGCATTTATCAGTCGCCTGCCTGCTTCGCGGTGACCCGGCTCAACCTTTAGAACCTTCTCATACCCCGAAATTGCTGCAGGAGTGTTCCCATGACGTTGGTCAAACTTGGCCTTGTAGAACAATGGATCCCTGCCGTCTGGATCCATCAGAAGCCTTTTGGCAAAGTCGGCCTCCGCAGCCTGCGTGTTTCCCAAGGCGTCTTGCACAATTGCGCGCCTCAGAATTGTGATGCCATCGTCCGGAAGCAATGCCAGTGCACTTGAGTAATCCGAGAGCGCTTTTTCGTGCTGTTCGTCGCAGTAGTAAGCCCATCCGCGGGCTCTCAGAAGTACACCACGTCGTTCAGGTGTAACACCGTCGGCCTCCATCAGCGTACTACAAGCTGACACCACAGTCGTTGTTCCGCCTTTGTTTCCCAGACAAATCGCATTCAATTCGGCGTACTTCGCCTCTGACCGGGACGGCGGATTATACGCCAGAAACAGTGCTGAAATCACGAAAATCAGGGCAGCAATACGTATGTGCATCAAAGCTCCAAACAATCAAATAACTCACCTTTAAGTGGTATCTTGCTGTCGAAACTTAAAAGCGTTGCCCGTCAACTATTAGTAAGTGTTACGTAAAATACACATGAGCGATCGCCTGGATTGATCACACACCCCACGTATCGCTTAACCGATACCCGCCGGGCCAGGGATCATCAGGGTCCAGCATGTGTTGGTGGGTGCCGGTGACCCAGCCTCGGCCGCTGATTTCGGGGATGATGGCTGGGCGGTCGCCGACTTGGGCTTGCTCGACAATCCGTCCGGTAAAGCGTGAACCGATGATCGAGACCGCCTCGAATGTCTGGCCGACCGTCATTTGACCCTTTGCGGCCATCAGGGCCATCCGCGCCGAGACCGCCGTGCCGGTGGGGGATCGATCAACCTTGCCCGGCTGAATGGCGATTGCAGATTTGCCGGTTAGCCCGGTTTCGGTTTTCTCCAATGGCCCGCAAAAGGCGCAGAAGGAGATATGATCCCAATCCGGGTTCTCGGGATGGGAGAAGCCAAGCTGTTCATTGGCCGCATTGGTAATGGCCACCCCCATGCGTGCAATGTCGCGGGCCTCGTCTTCTACAATCGTGAACCCCAGCGCTGCCGCATCAACCACCACGAAACTGTCGCCGCCATAGGCTGTATCCACGGTCAAGGTGCCGATGCCCGGAACCTCCAGCGGAACTGCAATCTTGTCGGCAAAACTCGGCAGGTTCTGCACGAAAATGAGCTCGGCCTTGCCGTTTCGGCACTCGGCCCGGACCTTCACCAATCCACCCGGGGCTTCAAGCGTCAACTGGGTCTCGGGTTCTTGCATCGGAATGATCCCACCATCCAGCAAAACTGTGGACACACAGATCGAGTTCGAACCGGACATAGGCGGTGTGTCTTCCGGTTCCATGATGATGAATGCCGCGTCTGCATCGGGATGTTTCGGCGGCACCAGCAGGTTCACGTGCCGGAACACGCCACCGCGCGGCTCGTTCAGTACGAAATTTCGCAGGGTCTGGTCTTGCGCGATGAAGGCGCGTTGGTCCCAGAGGGTTGCCCCGGGTGGCGGTTGAACACCGCCGACGATCACGTCACCCACTTCACCTTCGGCGTGGGCCGAGATCACATGAATGGTCTTGCTGCTGCGCATTTCCTGTCCTTAAAAGCGGGAGGCCGAGAATGGGGTCAGGGAAATCTGGGCGGGTTGTTCGTCAATCAAGGCGCCGACCAGTTCGGCAGTTCCTGCCGATTGCGTCAGGCCCAGATGACCGTGGCCGAAAGCGTAGATGACGGCCCCTGCCTGTGGCGAGGCCCCAATCACCGGCAGACTGTCGGGCAGCGACGGGCGGAAGCCCATCCATTGCGTACCGCCTTCCGTGTTCAGACCCGGCATGAACTGCATCGCTTTCTTCAGCAACGTGTCAGCCCGTTTGAAGTTTGGGGAGAGTTCCAATCCGCCCAGTTCAACCGCGCCGCCGATCCGCACGCCGCCATTGATCCGGCTGGCCACAAATCCGTGGCTTGAGAACGTCAGATGCATACGCAGGTCAAACGCGCCCGCAGGAAGGGTCGTGTTGTAGCCGCGTTCAGTTTCCAGCGGGATGTGATCGCCAAGTGTCCGCGCAAGATGGTGCGACCACGCCCCGGCGCACAAGACGACTTTGTCCGCCTCGACCTCACGTTCTGTCAGGGTGATCCGTACGCCACTATCTAACGGGGTCAGTGCGCAGATTTCCTGGCGCTCGATCCGGCCACCCCGGCTCTGAAACGTCTGCGCCAGATGCTCGACCCATTTTTTGGGATCAACGGTGTTGATCCAGTTCGGCGTAAACCCTGCATGGGTGAACAGAGGGCTGAGGCCGGGTTGCATTTCAGCAATCGCTTCAGGGCTTTCCAGCAGTTCGAAGTCTATGCCGTGTTGGCGCCGCACGTCCCATGTGGGCAGGCTGGCACAGTACTCTGCATTGCTTTCATAAAGCTGCATCTGTCCGTCGCGCTGCATCATCGCCTCGCCATTCACCGAGGCAATCAATCGGGTTAGGGCCGCGCTAGACAGATCCATCAGGCTGGCTTGAGCGTGCAAAAGTTGCTTGTAACGGCCCGGGCGGCTTGCCCGCCAAAACCGGATCATCCACGGTGCGATCTTGAACGCGTAAGCGGGCGGGATAGACAGCGGCCCGAGCGGGTCCAGCAGCCATTTCGGTGCCTTTTTCATGATGCCTGGAGTCGCCAAGGGTTCAACCTCGGAAAAGGCGAAGGCTCCCGCATTCCCGGCCGAGGCTTGTGCGGCAACGCCCTCTCGATCCAGAACCACAACGGAATGGCCCCGGCGCAGCAGCTCCAGCGCCGTTGTGATGCCGATGACACCGGCCCCGATCACAACGACCTGCTTCGTCATAGCTCTATGCCCGCCTTGAACGGATCGTTTGCATCAAAATTCAAGGTCGCCTCGGCCATGACATGAGCCTGCCCTGTGATCGAGGGGATGACCCCTCCGTTCACACCCTGCTGATAGGACAGGCGATAGGCGCTGCCGATAACGCTGTGCTGAACGATTTCCTCTCCGGGGGCCAACGCATCGTCCGCAGCCAGACAGGCCAGTCGCGCCGAACTGCCGGTACCACAGGGTGAGCGGTCGTAGTTGTCATCGGGGCACAGCACAAAGTTGCGGCTGTGGACGTCCGGATCGGGGGAGGCGTCCTGAAAGATCACGTGGTCGATTGGCTCGCCCTGCTCTCCTCCTATGCCTTGCGCGATTGAGGCCTTGCGGATCGAGACCGTCATATCGGTCAACTGCCGGATATTGCCGGTCTCAACCGGGATTGGGCTGGGATCAACGATGAAAAACCAGTTGCCGCCATAGGCAACGTCCCCGGTCACCGGGCCATAGCCCGGCACATCCAACACCACATCACGGTGGACCCGGCGGCTTTCGATATTCATGACGGTGACGGTGTTGGCATCGTGCAGCTCTACTGTCACGACACCCGCAGGCGTTTCGATCTTGTGTCGTCCGACACCAACCCGCCCCAAATGCGCCAGCGTGACTGCAAGGCCGATGGTGCCGTGGCCGCACATCCCCAGCACGGCGTCCACATCGAAATATATCACTCCGGTCACGCAGGACGGATCGACCGGCTCGACCAGCAGCGCGCCGACCATGGCCGGTTGGCCACGTGGTTCCAGCATGATCGATCGGTAAAACCCTTCATGTTCCGTCGCCAGCCTGCGGGCACGTTCGACCAGCGGGCCAGAACCCAGATCCGGCGCACCGTCGAAGATGACCCGCGTCGGCTCACCCCCGGTATGGCTGTCGATCACATGCATTCAGCGATCACCCCACCCTGTTTTGACCAATCGGCGAACCAAGCACGGAACAGGTCGTATTGCTGTTCACAGTAATTTCTCTGTGCATCGGTTAACTCGTCCGTCTCGTTGAAGTGCAGACGGTATTCCTGTTCACCGTTCAGCACCAAAAGATGCTTGTAATACAGCACCAAATCGGGGCCTTCGTCAAAGCTGGAAAGCACTTGGATTGCCTCGGTCAATTCCTGCGCCCGCTGGCGCGCCTCGGCATGGCCTTGTGCTGCCTTTTGGGACAGGGCCGCCAGCAACATGGCCTCGCGCGGAAGAGCTGTGCCAATCCCGGTGATCGACCCAGTCGCGCCGCAGTTGACGAAGCCGTGGTAGACCTCGGTATCGACACCCACCATCAACGTCACCTGATTGTCCTGGCTGGTGATGTTCTCGGCCGCATAGCGTAGGTCGTCCTTGCCGCCGAACTCCTTGAACCCGATCAGGTTGGGATGCTCGGCACGCAGAGCAAAAAAAAGATCGGCGCGCGTGGCAAAACCATAATACGGGCTGTTGTAAATGATCGCAGGTACATCCGGCGCGGCAGACAGGATCGCCTTGAAATGGTTCTTTTGCGCGACCGGAGACGTGCCGCGCGACAGCACTCGCGGGATCACCATCAGGCCGACAGCACCGACCTTCTGCGCATGTGCGGCATGGGCCACGGCGGACTTGGAGTTGATGGCCCCGGTACCAACCACGACGGGCAGCCCTGCAGCGACCAAGCGTTCAACACCTTCCATTCGTTGTTCGTCAGTCAGCAGCGGCCAGTCGCCCATCGACCCGCAATAGACCACCGCCGACATGCCCGCATCAATCATCTGCTGCCCCTTGCGCACCAATGCATCGAAATCCGGTGTGCGATCCGCCTTACAAGGGGTCATGAGTGCAGGCATGGTGCCGGTGAAAACGTTGTTCGACATCGGAGCTATCCTTTGAAAATGCAGGGTCAGGGCGGGCAGGTTGGCCCTTTCAATTCGCCATAACGGATATTGGATACAAAATCCAGAAAAATTGAAACGCAGAAAAAACGCGCCGGATCGGAGGATCGGCGCGTTTGAATTGGGTTGCTTTGTGTCGGTTATCGGAACCGCTGGCCGGTCTCCGAATCGAACAGCATCGCGCGTTCCGGTCGAACGACAAGACCGATCCGCTCGCCTTGCTTGCTGCGCTGGTCGTCACGCTCTTCGACGATCAGCTTGTCGCCATTTGGCGTCAGCAGGTACGAGTAACTCACTCCACCTAGCGCCTCGGTCAGATCAACGGTGCAAGTGCTTCCTGCGCGGTCGACCTCGATATGTTCCGGGCGGACACCCAGAGTCACCTTGTTCAGGTCCGCAGGTACATTGGCCGCCACTTCCAGCGGCGCGTTAAGAGCCGGATGTGAAACCTTGCCGTCGGCATAATCGCACTCCAGAAAATTCATCGCCGGAGAGCCGATGAAGCCCGCCACAAACCGGTTGTCCGGATCGCGATATAGGTCCATCGGAGCGCCGACTTGTTCAATCCGGCCATCCCGAAGCACAACGATCTTGTCTGCCATCGTCATCGCTTCGACCTGATCGTGGGTAACATAGATCATTGTCGCGCCAATCTCGTTGTGCAGCCGCGCGATCTCGACCCGCATCTCTACGCGCAATTCGGCGTCGAGGTTGGACAGAGGTTCGTCGAACAGAAACACCTCGGGGCCCCGCACAATCGCGCGCCCGATTGCCACCCGCTGACGCTGTCCGCCTGACAGCGCCTTGGGCTTACGCTTGAGATACTGGTTCAATTTCAGGATATTCGACGCCTGCTGCACTTTCTGTTCGATCTCGGATTTGGCAACGCCGTTCATGCGCAGGCCAAAGCCCATGTTTTCGGCCACCGTCATATGCGGGTACAGCGCATAGGTCTGGAATACCATGGCCACACCACGTTTCGCAGGGTCCACATGGGTCACCTCGCGCGCGCCGATGTGAATCTGCCCTTCGGTGGTATCCTCAAGCCCCGCGATCATCCGCAACAAGGTGGATTTACCGCAGCCCGAGGGACCAACGAACACACAGAACTCGCCATCCTCGATTTCCAGATCAATGCCGTGAATAACCTGCGTCTCGCCATACCGCTTGATCGCCTGGTTCAGAGTCACACCCGTCATGTCGCTTGTATCCTGTCTTTGTCGGCGCTGCGGCGCGTCTCGGGGAACCGCCAGGCCTGTGCTTCGGCTCCGATCTGTTCGGCCACGCGGCGAACACGGGGAACCCAGGTTTCCAACTGATTGAAATCCATTCGTTCGGTCGATCCGGTGACGGAAATCGCACCCAGCATCCGCCCGCCCGAAGTCAGTATCGGACAGGCAATGCAGATGATGCCGGGCTCATGCTCTTCATCATCAATGGCGTATCCCCGGCTGCGGATCAGTTCTAGGTCGGCGCGCAGCGCGGCCTCAGTGGTCAGTGTTTTGTCGGTAAAACGGTGGTAGCTTTGCTGCGACACGGCGCGATCCAGCGCCGCCTCGTCCAGAAACGCCATCATCGCCTTGCCGACTCCGGTACAGTAGGCCGGGCCGACCTTGCCGGCCTGCGAGTACATCTCGATTGGCTGGGCAGCGTTGCGCTTGTCGACATAAAGCACCTGACTGGAATCAAGCTGCGCCAGATGCACCGTTTCCCCGGTTTCCCGACTGAGCGCATCCAGAAACGGCCGCGCAATCGGCGCCAGAGAGCTTTGCGTCCACGCTGCATGGGCCAGCCGAACCAGGCGCAGACCGGGCGTATAGGTCTGTCGATCAGGGTCATACGACAGCATCCCCTGATTGGTCAGCGTCTGCAGAAACCGATAGAGCGTTGCCTTGGGAAAATCGCTGCTCTCCAACAATTCCGCGAATCGGACCGGGCGGGCAAAAGCCGCCACCTGATCCAGCACGTCACATGCTTTTCCTATTGTACCGTCACCAGCCACGGGCGCCTGTTCTCCTCCCTTTAACCCATCGCCGTTGTCACGAGGGTCTTGACAAGACTAACCGATATGATGTGTAGTTTTCAATATATAAAACACGGTTTCATTATTTGGAACTAAAATGGAAGCTAAGGGAGGAAACCATGCATTCCATGTTCAAGCGCACTGCGATGGGGTTGGCGGCCAGCGCGGCACTTGCTGCGCCCGTTGCAGCCGAACTGTCCGGCGAGCTGAGGATCTTCCTCGATACATCAAACCCGGCGCCCCGCGCGACGATGGAAGCGATGATCGACCGATTCGCGGAACAGCATCCGGGGCTGGAAGTTGAAACCACGGTGATCGACCGTGAAGCGTACAAGACTCAAATCCGCAACTTCCTCACGGCGGACACGCCGGACGTCGCCACATGGTATGCGGCCAACCGTATGAAGCCGTATGTCGAAGCTGGACTGTTCGAAGACGTGTCCGATCTTTGGGCCGAACCCGAAATTGCAGACAATCTCGCATCGACCAAGGGCGCGATGACCATCGACGGCAAGCAATGGGGCGTACCCTATACTTATTATCAATGGGGCGTTTACTACCGCAAAGACATCTTTGATGAGCTGGGCCTGACCGAACCCACCACCTGGGAGGAAGAGCTGGCCAATTGCCAGAAGATCATCGACTCGGGCCGTGCTTGCTATACCATCGGCACCAAGTTCTTGTGGACCGCCGGTGGCTGGTTCGACTACCTGAACATGCGCACCAACGGCTTCGACTTCCACAACCAACTCGCCAACGGCGAAATCAGCTGGGAGGACGACCGGGTCAAGCAGACCTTCGCCAACTGGAAACAGTTGATCGACATGGGCGCGTTCATCGACAATCATCAGACCTACAGCTGGCAAGAGGCCCTGCCCTTCATGGTCAACGGTGAGGCCGCAGCGTACCTAATGGGTAACTTCGCCGTGGCACCCCTGCGTGAAGCTGGCTTGTCCGACGATCAACTGGACTTCTATCAGTTCGTCGCCATCAACCCCGATGTCGAACTGGCCGAAGACGCCCCGACCGACACGTTCCACATCCCGGCCAACGCATCAAACAAAGAAGCCGCGCGCGAATTCCTGCGTTTCGTTGTCTCCGCCGACGAACAGTCCGAGATCAACAATGGCGCAAACCTCGGCCAATTGCCGGTGAACGCGCAATCCACAGTCGATGACGACAAATTCCTGCAACAAGGTTTTGAAATGCTGTCGTCGAACAGCCCCGGCGGTGTGGCTCAGTTCTGGGACCGTGACGCACCAGCCGAAATGGCCAAAGTGTCGATGGAAGGCTTCCAGGAGTTTATGGTCAAGCCGGACAACGCCGACCGTATCCTGGCCAAACTGGAACGCGCTCGTCAGCGTATCTACGACAACTAATCCGGTCAGGCCGGGCACAAGCCCGGCCTGCACCTCATCTGCGTAAGGCGGGTGGTAATCCGTCTTACTCCTTTTACCTAACCCCCGAGTATCCGCATGTCAGCCGTTGAAGCCCCCGAACAGGAAAGCTGGTTCCACAGAAACCAACAGCGCATCGCACCATGGCTGTTTCTGGCCCCCGGGCTGTTATTCTTCATGGTCTATGTGATCATCCCAGTGTTCCAATCTTTCAACCTCTCGCTCTACGAATGGGATGGTCTTGGGGCAGCCGAATATGTGGGGTTCCGCAACTACGAAGACCTCTATTGGGAATGGGTGGACCGGGATGCGTTTTACATCTCGCTAAAAAACAATTTGATCTGGCTCATCTTGTATCTTGCTGCAATCCCGGCGGGTCTTTTCATTGCGTTGCTCCTGAATCAGACAGTCTGGGGCATCCGCCTGTACAAATCACTGTTCTTCTTTCCCTTCGTCATCTCTCAGGTTGTTGTGGGTCTCGTGTTCACTTGGTTCTATGACCCAACCTTCGGCCTGTTGAATGAAATTATCGGCCTTTTCGGCCTCGGCCCGCTGAATGTCCTCGGTGACGAACGCTTCGTGACCTACGGAATCATCTTCGCCGGTCTCTGGCCGCAGACGGCCTATTGCATGATCCTCTATCTTACTGGCTTAAACGCCGTGGACCCCGAACAGATCGAAGCCGGGCGGCTGGACGGGGCCAAGGGCTTGCGGATGCTTTGGCACATCATCCTGCCGCAACTGCGCCCCGCAACCTTCATTGCCTTCGTCGTAACCATCATCGGCGCGCTACGCTCCTTCGACCTGATCTCGATCATGACGCAAGGCGGCCCTTTCGGATCATCGCGCGTGCTGGCCTATTACATGTTCGAGGTCGCGCTGTCCGAATACGGTTTCCGCATGGGATATGGTGCCGCCATCGCCGTGGTCCTGTTCCTGATCATGCTCTGCTTCATCGCCTACTTCCTGTGGTCGATGTATCGCGAAGAAAGGGGGCACTGAGATGTTTCCCAAACCTATAGAAAAACAATCCCGTACTGCGCAGATCAGCTATCAGGCCATGCTGCCTCTGGCTTTGCTGCTGTGGCTCGGTCCGCTGCTGGCGGTTGCCCTGTTCTCGGTCAAACCGGCCGCGGACTTCACCAATGCGAACTACTGGGGTATGCCGTCAAGCTTCGAAGGAGCGTTCAACTACGGGCAGGTCTTCTTCAACTCGGACATGCCGCGATACCTACTGAACTCGTTCCTGATCACTATACCCACAGTGATCGGAGCCGTCGCGCTCAGCTGTATGACCGGCTTCGCGCTGGGGATTTACAAGTTCCGATCGAACCTCTGGATTTTCTTCATGTTCGTCGCGGGCAACTTTGTGCCTTTTCAGATCCTGATGGTGCCTGTGCGCGACCTGACCCTGCAACTTGGCCTCTACAATACCAAAACCGGCCTTGTCCTGTTCCACATCGCCTTTCAGACCGGCTTCTGCACGCTCTTTATGCGCAACTTCATTCGCGCGCTGCCGTTCGAACTGATCGAGGCTGCGCGCGTTGAAGGCATCAGCGAATGGCGCATTTTTTGGTACGTGGTCTTGCCGCTGATGAAGCCCGCCATTGCTGCGCTCAGCGTGTTGATCTTTACCTTCATCTGGAACGACTATTTCTGGGCCGTCGTCCTTACGCAAGGTGCCGAAAGCCAACCTGTGACCGCCGGGATCACCAGCTTCAACGCGCAATTCCGTGCCGCGTATCAGTTGATGAGCGCCGGCTCTATCGTCGCGGCCTTGCCGCCGGTTGCCATGTTCTTTCTCATGCAGAAACACTTCATCGCGGGCCTGACCCTCGGTGCCGTCAAATAACTTCGAACCGGAGTTCGCTATATGACCAAGATCACCTTTATCGGTGCGGGTTCCACGATCTTCATGCAAAATATCGTGGGCGATGCCCTGCTGACGTCAGCGCTGGCCGACAGCCATTTCGCGCTGATGGATATCGATCCTCAGCGTTTGGCTGAAAGTGAGGCCGTCGCCCGCGCCATGATCCGATCCGTCGGGTCGGGCGCGACCGTATCAACCCATACTGACCGCCGCGCGGCGCTTGACGGAGCGGATTTCGTGATCACCGCCTTCCAGATCGGCGGCTATGAACCCTGCACGGTCACCGATTTTGAAATTCCCAAACAATATGGCCTGCGCCAGACCATCGCCGACACGCTGGGCATTGGCGGCATCATGCGCGGCCTGCGCACGGTTCCGGTTCTTTGGGATGTGGCGCGCGACATGATGCAGCTGTGCCCCAATGCGACGCTGCTCCAATACGTCAACCCGATGGCCATCAACACCTGGGCGCTGGCCGAGCAATTCCCGGCGTTGAAACATGTTGGCCTCTGCCATTCGGTCCAGAATACGATTGAAGAACTGGCCCATGATCTGGACCTGCCCAAGGACGAATTCCGTTACAAGGTCGCCGGCGTCAATCACGTCGCGTTCTTTCTGCGGTTGGAGCATCAGGGGCGCGATCTCTACCCCGCATTACGGCAAGGATACGCAAGCGGCCAGATACCCAAGGCACCGCTGCTGATGCCGCGCTGCCCTAACAAGGTCCGGTATGAGGTGATGGACCATCTGGGCTATTTCTGCACCGAAAGTTCCGAACATCTGGCGGAATACGTGCCGTGGTTCATCAAGGATGGGCGGCAGGACCTGATCGAGCAGTTTTCGATCCCGCTGGACGAATACCCGACCCGCTGCGTCGAACAGGTGGCCAATTGGAAGGAACAGGCCAAAACCCTGACCGACGGGCGCGAAATCGAGGTCACTCGCAGCCACGAATTTGCCGCTGATCTTATGAACGCCGTCGTCACCGACACACCCTACGCGGCGTACGGCAACCTGCCGAACACCGGCCAGATTCCGCAGCTTCCTTTGGGTGCTGTAGTGGAAACGCCGTGCCTGGTAGACAGCAACGGCGTACAGCCTTCGGTCGTCACCGACATTCCACCGCAGTTGATCGCCCTGATGCGGACGCAGATCAACGTGCAGGAACTGACCGTTCGGGCTCTGGTCGACCAAAACCCGGAGTACATCTATCACGCCGCCATGATGGACCCGCACACCGCTGCAGAGTTGGACTTGCGCCAAATCCGCAATTTGGTGACAGACCTTCTAACCGCACATTCAGACTGGCTACCTGACTGGTGCCAGCCCGCCAAAGCCGCTTGAAAGGGCTCAGCGAATGACCAAGAAACGCCGTTCACAGCATTGGTACGGAAAGCTCGACAAAGACGGCTTCATCCACCGCTCGTGGATGAAGAACCAGGGGTTTCCCGATCACGCCTTTGACGGGCGCTCCATCATCGGCATCTGCAACACATGGTCGGAGCTGACCCCCTGCAACTCGGGCCTGCGTGATTTGGCCGAAGGCGTCAAACGCGGTGTGTGGGAGGCCGGAGGCTTCCCCGTCGAATTCCCCGTCATGTCACTGGGCGAGACCCAGATGAAGCCCACCGCCATGCTGTTCCGCAACCTTCTGGCCATGGATGTCGAGGAATCGATCCGCGCTTATGGTATAGACGGGGTTGTTTTGCTGGGCGGCTGTGACAAGACCACTCCGGGGCAACTGATGGGCGCGGCCTCGGTCGATCTGCCGTCGATTGTCGTTAGCTCCGGCCCGATGCTGAACGGCAAGTATCGCGGTCAGGATATCGGCTCGGGCACCGATGTCTGGAAATTCTCCGAGGCGGTTCGTGCCGGAGAAATGACCCTGCAGGACTTTATGAGCGCTGAATCCGGCATGTCCCGCAGCGCCGGTGTGTGCATGACGATGGGCACTGCCTCAACCATGGCTTCGCTGGTCGAGGCGATGGGCATGAGCCTGCCCACCAATGCCGCCCTGCCCGCCGTTGACGCCCGCCGCATGGCCCTGGCGCATCTGACCGGCAAGCGGATTGTCGAAATGGTAGACGAAGACCTTAAGCCCTCGGACATTTTGACCAAAGAAGCGTTCGAGAACGCCATTCTCGCCAATGCCGCTTTGGGTGGCTCGACCAATGCGGTGGTGCATCTATTGGCGCTTGCGGGCCGCGTGGGCGTTGACCTGACGCTGAAGGATTTTGAAATCGGATCAGAAATCCCGCTGCTGGTGAACTGCATGCCCTCAGGCAAATACCTGATGGAGGACTTCTGCTATGCAGGCGGTGTACCGGTGGTTCTGAACGAGCTCAAATCCTTTCTGCGCCCTGCCAAAACGGTTCTGAACAAGGACATCTCGGCCCACTACGAAGGGGCCGAGTGTTTCAACACCGACGTCATCCGCCCCTTCAACGATCCGGTGAAACCCGCGGCGGGGCTGCGTGTCCTGCGCGGCAATCTGGCCCCGAACGGGGCCATCGTAAAGCCCTCGGCGGCAACGGATGAACTGCTGGAAACCGAGGCCGAGGCTTTTGTCTTCGAAAGCATCGAAGACCTGAAAGCCAATATCGACCGCGACGACCTGCCGGTGTCGCCCGAGACCATTCTGGTGCTCAAAGGCTGCGGCCCCAAGGGCTATCCGGGGATGCCGGAGGTCGGCAATATGCCGATCCCGGCCAAGCTGGTGAAGGACGGGGTCCGCGACATGATCCGTATCTCGGACGCCCGTATGTCCGGCACCGCCTTTGGCACCGTCATCCTGCATGTCAGCCCCGAGGCGCAGGCGGGTGGCCCGCTGGCGCTGGTTAAAACCGGTGATCGCATCCGGGTGTCGGCCCGCAAAGGGGAGTTGGAGTTGTTGGTCGACGAAAAGGAACTGGACGCCCGCCGCGCCGCATGGCAACCGGACGACCCACACTACACCCGCGGATATGCGAAACTCTATATTGACCACGTGCTGCAGGCCGATCAGGGCGCGGATCTTGATTTCCTTGTCGGCAAAGACACCCGCCTTGTCACCAGAGAGAGCCACTGATGGATCAACCAGCCACTTTCCACGACCTCAACGGGGCTTCGGTCTATATTACCGGCGGCGGCTCGGGCGTTGGCGCCGCTCTGACCGACGGGTTCCTCGCGCAGGGCGCCAATGTCGCCTTCATCGGGCGGTCTGATGCCAGCGGGTTCGTCGATGAAATGCGCGACAAACACGGCCGTGCGCCGTTGTTCATGCAGGGCGACATGACGGATACCGAGTTGCTGCACGCGACCATGCAAAAGGCGGCCGAGGCGCATGGCCCGCTGAACGTGCTGATCAACAACGCGGCGAACGATAAACGCCACTCGCTTGAAGAGACAACGACCGAATTCTGGGACTGGATGATCGAGGTAAACCTCAAGGCTTATTTCTTTGCTTGTCAGGAAGCCGCCCGGCAGATGCAGGGCAAGGGTGGGGCGATCGTCAATTTCAGCTCGATCAGCTACATGATGGGCAATGCGGGATATCCGATCTACACGACCTCGAATGCCGGGATAGCGGGCATGACGCGGTCTCTGGCCCGCGAACTGGGCCCGCAGAACATCCGCGTCAACGCACTGGCCCCCGGTTGGGTTCTGACTCAGAAACAGCTGGATATGTGGGCCACGCCCGAGGATCTGGCCGCGCATATGGACCGCCAGTGCCTGAAAGAACACCTGTCGCCCGAGGACATGGTCGCGCCGACCTTGTTTCTGGCTTCAAACGCCAGCCGGGCGATGACCGGGCAATGCATGGCCGTCGATGGCGGCGTCGTGGTAACGGGGTAGAGCCATGAATACAGAATGGATCGCTGTCGACTGGGGAACGTCTCATCTGCGAGCCTGGGCGATGCAAGGCGACCGCCCGCTGGATCAGGCGCAGTCGGGTAAGGGCATGGTGCGGGTGGATAAAGACGGGTTTCAACCCGCATTGTTCGAACTGATCGAAGGCTGGCTGGATGGCACGCCGATTGACGTGATCGCCTGCGGCATGGTCGGCGCGCGACAGGGTTGGGTCGAAGCCCCCTACTCGGCCGTCCCCTGTGAACCCACGCCGGTCGCGCCGTTTCGGGTTCCGTACACGGATTCCCGCATCCGCGCCTTCGTGGTGCCCGGATTAAAACAAACTGCGCCGCCCGATGTGATGCGCGGTGAAGAAACCCAGATCGCGGGTTTTCTGGCCTCCCATCAGAACTGGGACGGGGTGATTTGCCTGCCAGGCACCCACACCAAATGGGTCCAGGTCAGCGCCGGAGAGGTCGTCAGCTTCCGCACTTTCATGACCGGTGAGATGTTCGACCTGCTGGCGGGTCAATCGGTACTGAAACACTCGGTTGGTCAGGGGTGGGACGATGCCGCCTTTGCCGAGGCTGCAGCGGATACTTTGTCCAAACCCGAGCAACTGGCCGCGCGGTTGTTTGGCCTGCGCGCCGCTGATCTGTTGCAAGGCCAGGACAGCGGTATCACCAGGGCACAGCTTTCAGGCTATCTGATTGGCGCGGAGCTGGCCGCGACCCGCCCCTATTGGCTGGGCCAGCAACTGGCGATCATCGGCGCCGAGGGATTGTCCGACATCTATGCCAAAGCCCTGCAACAACAGGGCGCGTTCGCCGAAACCGCCAACAGCACTCACTGCACTCTGACTGGCCTGCTGCAGGCCCGCAACCTGACGAGGCAAACCGCATGAACCGCCCTATCATCGCTATTCTGCGTGGCCTGCACCCTTCAAACGCCGCTGCCACTGGGCAGGCCCTGATCGACGCCGGGATCGACAATATCGAAGTCCCGCTCAACTCGCCCGATCCGTTGGACTCAATCGGTATTCTGGCCAAGGAATTCGGCGACCGCGCGTTGATCGGCGCAGGCACCGTTCTGACGACGGACCAGGTGGATGAAGTGGCCAGGGTTGGCGGCAGGCTGATCGTGTCACCAAACTGCGACGCGCAGGTGATCTCGCACACGCACCGACTGGGACTTGAAAGCTGGCCCGGCATCTTCACCCCGACCGAGGCGTTTACCGCCCTCAATGCCGGCGCATCCGGGTTGAAGCTTTTCCCCGGCGCTCTGGCTGGGCCAGCGGGGCTGTCAGCCTTACGCGCAGTGCTGCCCAAAGGCACACTGGTCTATGCCGTTGGCGGTGCGGGACTTGAAAATTTCGATCAGTGGATCAAGGCCGGAGCCGACGGATTCGGTATCGGGTCGGCCTTGTTCAAACCCGACATGACGGCCGCCGAGGTCGCGGACCGCGCCGCGCGGATCGTGGCCGCCTATGACGAGGCCGCCGCATGAGCGCCATTTACGACGACCGCCCTTGTGAACTGGGCGAGGGTCCGCTTTGGCACCCCGAGCGGCAACAGCTCTTCTGGTTCGATATTGTGGGCAAGAAGCTAATGACGCGGGAAAACGGTGAACCGCGCAGTTGGCAGTTCGACGAACATGTCTCTTCCGCGGGCTGGATCGACGCAGAGACGCTGTTGATCGCCTCTGAAACGGGGCTTTGGCGGTTCAACCTGAGGACTAAGCAAAAAGAGCTGATCACCCTGCTTGAGGCGGACAACCCGATCACCCGGTCCAATGACGGGCGCGCTGATCCTTGGGGCGGGTTCTGGATCGGCACGATGGGCAAAGGCGCAGAACCCGGCGCAGGTGCGATCTATCGTTATTGGCAGGGCGAATTGCAGAAACTGGTGCCAGATGTCACGATCTCAAACGCGATCTGCTTCGTCCCGGACCGGTCCTGCGCTTATTACGCAGATACAGCGCGAAAACAGGTCATGCGCTTGCCCTTGAACCCGGATACTGGCTGGCCCGAGGGCGAGAGTGCGGTTTTTCTGGACTTCCGCGTCGATGGGCTGAACCCGGATGGGGCGGTGGTCGATACTGACGGCAATATCTGGATCGCCCAATGGGGCGCGAGCCGCGTAGCAGCCTATACCCCTGCGGGCCAGTTCATGACGGCCGTCGCGTTCGAGGCCACTCATACCTCGTGCCCCGCCTTTGGCGGCGATGACCTGACAACTTTATTCTGCACCAGCGCCCGCGAGGGGCTGGACGCAGACACCTTGGCGAAACACCCAACCAATGGCATGACCTTTTGCGCCCGCGGCACCGGTAAAGGACAAGCCGAACACAGAGTCCTTCTATGAAGCCCCAACTCGGCGTTTGCTACTATCCTGAACACTGGCCCGAAAAGATGTGGGTCGAGGACGCTGCCCGCATGGTGGAAACCGGCCTGAGTTGGGTGCGGATCGGTGAGTTCGCCTGGAGCCGGATGGAGCCCGCACCGGGTGATCTGCATTTTGACTGGCTGGATCGAGCGATTGAGGTTCTGGGGGACGCGGGGTTGAATGTGGTACTGGGCACACCCACGGCGACGCCACCGCGTTGGATGCTGGAAAAACACCCCGATCTGCTGGCTGTGGATGCTCAAGGGCAGCCGCGCAAGTTTGGGTCACGCAGGCATTACTGCTTTAGCCACGAAGGCTATGTCGCCGAGTGTGAGCGGATTGCCCGGATCATGGGAGAACGTTACGGGCGCAACCCGCACATCGCAGCCTGGCAGATTGACAATGAATATGGGTGCCACGAAACTACCGTCAGCTACAGCCAACCAGCCTTGCAGGCGTTTCAACGATGGTTGGCGGAGCAGTATGAGTCCATCGACTCTCTGAATACTGCGTGGGGTAATGTGTTTTGGTCGATGGAGTACGACAGCTTTGATCGGATCGGCCTGCCCAACCTGACCGTGACCGAGCCCAACCCCGCCCACGTTCTGGCCTTTCGCCGCTTCAGCTCGGATCAGGTGGCGGTGTTCAACAAGGCGCAGGTCGACGTCCTGCGCCCGCTGACCGATGCGCCGCTGCTGCATAACTATATGGGTCGGATTCTGGACTTTGACCATTTCAAGCTGGGCGCCGATCTGGATATAGCGACATGGGACAGTTATCCGATTGGCTTTCTGTCCGACCGGCTAGAGGCTGACGAGGCACATAAAACCGCATTCCTGCAACAGGGCGACCCAGACATGCAGGCCTTTCACCATGACCTGTATCGTGCTGTCGGCCGGGGCCGCTGGTGGGTGATGGAGCAGCAGCCCGGCCCGGTGAACTGGGCGCCGTATAATCCCGCCCCCCTGCCCGGCATGGTGCGCCTGTGGTCGCTCGAGGCGGTGGCGCATGGGGCTGAAGTGGTCAGTTATTTCCGTTGGCGGCAGGCCCCATTCGCACAGGAACAAATGCACGCGGGCTTGTTGACCCCGAACAACGCACCTGCCCCGGCATTGGCCGAAGCCCGTCAGACAGCCGATGATCTGGCAGAACTGGGCGCTGTCACACAGACAAAGGCAGATGTGGCCATTCTGTTCGACTACGCATCGGACTGGGCATGGACAACCCAGCCACACGGGGCCGGGTTCAACTATTTCCGGCTGGTGTTCTCGGCCTATCGTGCACTGCGGCGTGCCGGGCTGTCAGTGGATATACTGTCCACATCCGAAACACCCGAGGCAGGCTACAAACTGATCCTCGCCCCCGGGCTGGCCACCTTGGACGGTCGGGTCAAACAGCACCCAGGCGAGCTGACACTCTATGGCCCGCGCAGTGGTGCCATCACGCACGACTTCCAAATCCCTGAAACGGGGCGCCCCGGCTTGTCCGGACTGGACTGCGAGGTTGATCTGGTCGAGACCCTGCCCCCCAATGTGCAACGCGACGTGGTTGGTGGCGGTGCTGTCCTACACTGGGTTGATCGTCTGTCCGGCAGTGCCGATAACTTCTTGACCTATACCAACGGAACACCCGCCCTGAAGGGAGAAAACGGGGTGTGGTATCTGTCCGGGTTCCCGGATGAGGCCCTTTGGGACCGGGTGATCTCAATGGCGGCGCAAGAGGTTGGACTGACTTTGTATCCGCTGACCGAAGGATTGCGGCGACGCGAGACTGAACAACACGTTTTTCTGATCAACTACACCTCTGTCCCCGTATCTTGGAACGGGCATGAGATTGGCGCCTGCGATGTGCTCGTTCTGAAAAAGGACGCGCCCGAAGAGGGGTAACTCTCCGGGCGCGCGGGTTTCAGTCAGGCGCGAAGCTTACTGATCGTTTTGCAGGCTGTTTGGGTCAAAAGCCCCGCCGAAGCCGCCATTGCCGGCAGGCGGCGTTTCTGGTTCCGTTTCGCCCTCTTCACCATCACTGCCCAAGGTGTTCGGTGCAAATACGTTCCCGAAACCAGAGTTATTGGTGCCGGCGTCTGGCTCTGCTTCCTCTTCCGTTGTTCCGGGTTGTAGATCACCAGGCTCAAACACGCCTTCAAAGCGCTGTTTGCGTTCTTCCTCACGCTGTCTGCGCTGTTCTTCGCGCTGTTTACGCAACTCCTCGATGCGCTGCTGGGCTTCCAGTTGCTTCTGCTCTCGCACGTCGGCGATACATTGCCCAGGGTTGTAAGCCGTCGCGGTGCCGATCAGGGTGATCGTGGCAACGGCAAAAACAACCACCAGAACCGCTGCCATATTGCCGGAAAAGAAGCTGGGCAATTTGATCTTGCCCGCCAGTTCCTCGACAGTGGCATTCTTGCGCGCGGCGGCAACCAATTCCTGCCGTTTCAGCTTGGCTTCGTTCAGCAGGGCGAAGAACACGGTCAGCGCCACGATGATGAAGGCCAGAGCCGAGATCGCCGGCGTGATGCCATACCGCACCTTTTGTGCCAGTTCGATGGTCAGCGTCGGATATTCGCCAAAGGTGAAAGTGGTGGTGTTGTAGTTCTCGAACGAGGCGAGGAACGCCAACACCGCGGCCGAGGCAATGGCCGGGCGCATGAACGGCAAAAGGATTTTCCGAAACGCCTGCGCGTGGCTGGCACCCAAATCCAGCGCCGCCTCGGTCAGCGCCACGTCATACCGCTGCAGCCGCGCCACCAGCACCAGCATGCAATAGCTGGCGATAAAGGTGGATTGACCGATCACCGTCAGGAAAATCCCGTTCGACAATACGCTGTCCGCGCCCAGTCCCAGCATCCGGTTGATCCGGTCCCAGAACACCAGGGTCGAGATACCCAGAACCACGCCCGGAATCAGGATCGGCGCGATGATGACCGTATAATATGTCGCGCGCAGCTTGGGCCAGATCTGCGTCAACATTAGCGCGCCCGCCAGACCCATCGCCACCGACAAGACAACCGTCCCGGCGCCGATGATCAGTGAATTCTTGATGCCGTTCAGGATACGCTGGTCCTGAAACAGCTCTCCGAACCACTGGAAGGTCAGGCATTCCCACGGCGTCATCCTTGGGAAAACCGAAGAGTTGAACGCCGTGACCGACATGATCACCAGCGGACCCAAAAGGTACAGGAAGAAGATGACCAGATAGACCCAGATGCTTATGCGGAGGAAGGAATTGTTCATTTCCCGATATCCCCCATGTTCACCTTGAACAGGCGCATCATTGCCAGCACGAACAGGATACAGGTCACCAGCAGCACGATGGCGTAGGCGGCCCCCTGCGGCCAGTCATTGTTGTCGTTGAACTGTTGATAGATCAGCTGCGTGAACCACAAGCTTGACGGCCCGCCCAGAATTTGCGGCGCGGCCAGCGCTCCTGCGGACAGCATGAAGACCATGGTGCAGCCCGAACTGATGCCCGGCTTGGCATAGGGTATGACCACTCGCCAGTGAATCCGCCACCAAGGCGCACCAAGGTCACGCGCAGCCTCGATCTGGTTTTTATCCAGGCTTTCTATGACGTTGTACATCGGAAAGATCATCAGAAGGATGTAGGCATAGCCCAGACCGGCATAAAGCGCGATGTCATTGCGGATAAAATCAAACGGCGTATCCCAGATGCCAAGCCCCATGAACAGTGTATTCAACACACCGGTCTCACCAAAGATAATGCGTAGCGCAAAGGCCCGCAGAATCTCGTTGATCCAATAAGGGATGATCAGCATGATCGCAAAGATGCGGATATGACTGCCCTTGGACTGACCCAGATAATAGGCAATCGGATAGCAGAGGATCAGGTTGAAGATCGTAACGCAGACCGCTGCAAGCAATGTGCGGAAAAAGACCCTCAGGTCGACCGCGTTATAGTCCTGACTGCCGCCTTCCGGGCCGTAGATCAGGTATTTGTAGTTCTCCAGCGTATAGACGTCCTTTGGCCCGCCAATCTCTGGCGGCGGCAGGTTCGGACGGAACGAAAAGTCGAGCATCGACAACTGCGGCAGGATGATCAAACCGACTGTCCAGAACAGGACCAGACCCAATATGGCCAGACCCATGCCAGTGCCGTTGCGATTGAAAAACTCTTTCAGAAACCGGGGCATGTGTTCGTCCCCCTATTCTGCGGCCAGCTCACCCGCAGGAACCAGAACCGCATTGTGGGTTTCATATTCCAGCGTGATGTTCTGTCCGGTGTGATCCTTAAAGGACTGACCATGGTTCGGGATCGATACTTTGATCTCTTTGCCACCTTCGCCTTCGGTGAAAATGTTGAAGGCGTTGCCTTCAAACTCTTCATGGTTCACCCGCGCAGTGACAAAGTGATCGCCGGTGGCGCCGTCAGACGCGATGGCAAGGGCCTCGGGGCGGATGAACAGCATAGCATCGTCGCCTTCTTTCATCTTACCCTGATTGGCCGTGGAAATCCGCGCGACCAGATCGCCCGAGCGGTTGGTCTGGATCAGAGCCTCACTTCCCATGACCTGCTTGATCTTGCCTCGGAACACGTTGTTTTCACCCACGAACGAGGCCGCAAAGGCGGTGTTTGGGTCGTTGTAAATGGTCTTGCCATCGGCAATCTGATCGATCACCCCGGCCCGCATGACGGCGATGTTGTCGGACATGGTCAGCGCCTCGCCCTGATCGTGCGTGATATAGATGAAGGTGATGCCGACACGCTGCTGAATTTCGCGCAGTTCGGTGCGCATGTGCTGTCGCAGTTTAAGGTCCAAAGCGGACAGCGGTTCGTCCAGCAACAGCACATCCGGCTCGGCACACAAGGCGCGGGCAATCGCAACTCGCTGGCGCTGACCGCCAGACAATTCACTGGGCAGCTTATCGCCTTGCCCGGGCAGGGCGATCATGTCCAGCAACTCGTCAGCACGCTTGCGGCGCTCGGCGGCGCTGGCGCCTTTGATCTCCATGGAAAAGGTGATGTTTTCCCACACTTTCATCAGCGGGAACAACGCGAGGTTCTGAAAGATCAGGGCGGTTGGACGCTTGTTCGGGCCGATGCCCTGCATGTCATTGCCGCCGATCAGTACCCGGCCCTCGCTAGGGTCCAGAAAGCCCGAGACCGCGCGCAGGATTGTTGTTTTCCCGCAGCCCGAGGGGCCAAGGAACGAAAAGAAATCGCCCCCGTTGATGTTCACATTGGCGTCCCGCACGGCGACAAAGTCACCGAAACGGATCCACAGGTTTTCAAGATCTACACCGACCCCTGCACTCATTTTTGGTATCTCCGTCAGGTGCGGTTGCTGGCCGCACCACAATAGTATCCGTCACGCCGAGCGGCGCGCGGGTGAATGGCCCCCCGCTCAGTGGCGGAGGGCAGCGTTTCAAAGCAGTCAGGCGCTTTTGAACTTGTTGACGAACTCGGTGCGGGTTTCCGCATACCACGGCGCCTCGGCCGGCCACGGGTTGAGGTTGGCCAGCGAGTCACCCGGATAGGCCTCGGCAAAGTTCTTCTTGTAGGTGTCGCCCGAGTATTGGTCGGCACCAAGAACCGGCGAGTTGTAACCGTGGCTGTCAATCGCCACACCGGCCGGTTTCGCCTGATAGGCGAAGTCAATGAAAGCATAAACCTGATCGATATTGGCCGCGCCTGTCGGCATAGACATACCATCAACCCATGCCATCGCACCTTCGATCGGGGCTTGATAGTGCACCGGCTCACCCGCCGATTTCAGCGCCAGCGGCGGGCCGTCCCAAGTCTGACCGACAACTACGCCTTCGTTCAACAGGCCATTTTTCTGGGTGTCCGCGTCGTTCCAGATCAACTTGATTCGGTTCTTGCGTTCGATGCACCAGTCGGTGATCTGACCCCAAACCTTGCGCATGGTCTCTTCGTCGCCATAGGCGGCCCAGACCGAGCCCGGCTCCATCTCACCGGCGCGTTCCATGTAAAGACCCGCACCCAGCATCATCGAATGCGCGCGGCCCATGGTCTTACCGGCGTTTTCCTCGGACCAGACATCACCGTAAGACGGCGCGTCGCCTTCCGGCAGCCACAGGTCAGTACGGTAGGCGATGCCTTCGGTGCCCCAGATATGCGGCAGCCAGTGGACGCCGCTGTCGCCAAAGTTCCATGCATCCGTACCAATCGAGGCCATCGCCGGGTTCACCAGATCGATCGGCACCTTGCTCATGTCGAAGGGTTGCAGCAGCTCCAGCGGCTCCCACTGCAGCGAGCGGTTGTTGGTCGGCGACACGATGTCAAAACCCTGACCCTTGGTCGCCTTCATCTTGTTGATGATTTCTTCGTTCGACCCGATCCCGGTGTAGTTCACCTTGATCCCGGTCAGAGTCTCGAACTCCTGAATAAAGCTGGGCGGCAGGTAATCCGACCACATCAGAATGTTGATCTCACCCGAGGACGCCAGCGCGCTTTTGCTGTAAAGCGGTGCCGCCAGCGCAGCAGCACCCGCGCTTTTCAGGACAGTGCGTCTGGAAAGCGTTTTCCGTTCGGCCATTTTCGTTTCTCCCGTTGTTGGACTTTGTATTCTTTTTGTTATGTAAGTGCAGGCTAGACTTTTGAGGCAGAGCTGTCAGTCCAAAAGTGACAGATTCCAATTTTCTTAAGTCCAGTTTGCGATCGCGCCTGTCAGTACCGGGATCAGCTCACGGTTCTGCCCAGACTGAGACACCATAGGGCGGGATTTCAGAAGTACCAACCAGATATTGACGACCCTCGGGACCGGGCAAGACCTGCACAGTGGCGCTGAAGTTGAAGGCAAACCACAGCTCGCCCCGGCGCGTGACGCGCACATCCCGGTTATTTTCTGTCACAGGGATACCCGCCCAACTCAGAGCCCCGGCCAGAGCAGCCTTTAATAAAGGTCCGCGCGGGATCATCGCCAGGTACATCGCCCGATCCGACCGCACAATCGCCGGACTGCCATCGCAGTAAGCGCTTGAAAAACGGGCAGTTACCAAACTCGCGGTTTCGATGATTTCACGCCAACCGGTGAATTCATGCTGCGTGCCGTCCTGCAGGCGCACCGACTCGCGGGCCAGGTCCGGCAGTGATTCGACCCTCAGAACCCGGACACCGGTCAGATCGGCTAACTCTCCGGGGGCAAGGTTCTGCGGCGTGTTCATATCTTCGGCCTTGCTACCGGCGCGGGCGCCGATCAACAGTTTTGCCTGACTGTCCCGCAGCCGATTTGCCGTCTCCGGCGAGACGATCATGCTTTGCGGTAATACGATCAATGCATAGCCCGTCAGGTCGTCCTCTGGCCCGACAAAATCCAGATCAACCCCAAGGGAGCGCAGCCCGGCATACCATTCACGGACGATCTGAGCATTCGGGAATGCGTCGTCATGGGGCAGAATATCTGCTGCCCAAATGGACGCGTAGTCCAGCAGGATGGCCACCGGCGCCCGTTGGCGCGTGGCTGATGGTAGTGCATCACGCTCCTGAACCACCTGCGCCAGTTCCAGAGCGGCCTGATCCCGGCTTCCGTCCGAGCGCAGCAGTGCCGTATGAAACTGTTCTTGCGCGAATCTGGCCTGTCGCCAGCGGAAGAACATCACAGCCTGCGCCCCATGCGCGTAGGCCGCCCATGTCCACAAGCGCACCATGCCATCGGCGGGGGAAGGGTTCTTTTTGGCCCAGTCCACCGGACCGGGTTGCTGTTCCAGTACCCACATGCGCCCATTGCCCTGTGATCGGTAAAGGTCGCAGTGAAACCCCTGATAGTCCGGCGCGCCCGTGCGCAGGTATCGACGCTTGTCCTCATCTGACAGGGTCGACCCCAGCAGATTGCCCAGCGGATAGCTGTCGAAGCCGACGATATCCAGATCAGCAGCCACAGCGTGGTGGTCAAACTCAAAACTGCCAGCCATGAAGTTATGGGTGATATCCCGGCCCGGAGAGTACTGCCGCAGGATGTCCACCTGTGCGCGGTTGAACAATCGCACCCGGTCCGAGGAATAGCGCGCGAAATCCAGCGCGTGTGTCGGGTTGGGGCTCGCCACCAGGCCGTTGGGCAACTCGATCTGGTCAAAGCCGGAGTAAACAGAGGCCCAGAACACGGTGCCCCATGTCCGGTTCAGGTTTTCAATGGTGCCGTAACGCTCCGCCAGCCAACGCCGGAACCCGTCGCGGGCCGCGTTCGAGTAACTGAGCACCGTGTCGTGGTCGTTATATTCATTGTCGATCTGCCAAGCACAGACATAAGGGTTTTCACCATAGCGGCGCGCGTACTCGGTGGCGATCCGGCGGGACTCGGCCAGGTAAACGTCACTTGAGAAACAATAATGCCTGCGGGACCCGAACCCCCTGACCCGCCCATCCGGGCCAACCGGCAGAATTTCGGGATATTCATCAACCAGCCATTTCGGCGGCGCAGCCGTTGGCGTGGACATCATCACGCGAAGACCGGCGCCCCCTAGAATATCAATCACCTCGTCCAGCCAGCCCCATTGGAACTGGCCGCGTTCAGGTTCGATCAAACCCCAGGTGAATTCGGCAATGCGCACCCAGTCGAGGCCCATCTCGACCATCCGCCTTGCATCCTCGTGCCAAAGCGACCGATCCCATTGCTCGGGGTAATAGCAGACCCCCAGTTCCAGTTTGCTCATCGGTCTTCCCTTGCCGTACGGCGTTCGATCCATTTCAGGAAGCTGGCGCAACCCAAGGTGATCACCACATAAAGGATGGCCGCGGTGTTGAACGGCGCAAAGGGCAGGAAGCTGGCCGCCTGAAACTCGCGCATCCGTTGGGTCATGTCCCGGACCGACAGGATCGACAGCAGCGAGGTATCCTTGATCATCGCAATGAACTCATTGCCCAATGGCGGCGTCACGATGCGCAGCGCCTGCGGCAGGATGATCAGCCGCGCGGTTTGCCAGCGCGACAGGCCGAGCGAGCCGCCCGCCTCAATCTGCCCGCGGGGGATGGCTTCGATTCCGGACCGGAAAATCTCGGCCATGTAAGCGGAGTAGCCCACGGAAATCGCAATGATCCCGCGCGTCATGTTGGCCATGTCGATGCCACCGCCGGTGGCATCCTTGACGGCCCCAGCCAAAGGCAGGCCGATATAGAGTATAATCACCAGCATCGGAATGCCGCGGATCGTATCAACGAAAAACTCGGCCCCCACCGCCAGCGGGTGCAGCTTGTGCTGGGCACCGCCAACGGTCAGGGTCAACAGCAGAAAGCCAAAGACCGCAAAGGCCAGCGCCGGGTTGCGGTATTTGTCGGGCAGGAAGTTGGTCTGCCAGATCACCGGATACCCCTTGGTGTTTGTGCCGACGGGGACAAATGCGCCGGATACGCTGTCGACGGTTTCGATCTGCTCCAGTGCAGTGGCCGCGTCGGGTGCACTGCGAATGCGATATTGCGGACTCTCACCCTCCTGAAACTCACCAAAGCGGATCATGTCCGCCTGAGCTTGCGGGGTACCGCGCACGATTGCGATACGGGCGTCCAGCGTACCGATGAGTTCATATTTCACTTGTGGCTGCATGAAGAAGAATGCGGAAATCGCCAACAGGACCAAGCTGATGCAGCCGTATGTGACGGTCGTGCGTGCCTTGGCTTTGAACGATTGCAGCCCAACCCAGATCAGGCCCAGAATTGCCGCAAAGATATAGGCAAAGATGGCCGCGCGGAACGTGATCGCCACCCCGGTTGCGAATTGCCAATGCGCCATGAACATCAGGTAGAACAGCACCGCTCCGGTCAGGATTTCGAACCCCAGCTGCACATAACCCCGCGACCCGTCGGGCAGGTATGAAATCAAAAGGATGGCGGCGATAACAATCGCGTAAATCACCAGCATGATCTGCAGACCGGCCTGAACCTTGTCGACCACTTCCGGGAACAGCACCCAGGTTTGCGAAGACCTGTCGATCAGAGCCGATGTGTTCTCGCTAAGCGCGTGAAAGAAGACGGACTCGACAAAGGGCATCAGCACTTGCGGTGCGGCAAGCCCCAGAATTGCCAACGTCACAGCTGCTGGCGCCGCAGCCAGCGCCGCGAAACGCAACCAAGCCGGCGCCTCCGGAAACCGTGCATTGCGAGCACAAAGATATCCCAGAATGGTTACCGCCAGAATGACCAGAAACCCGATGAAAATCGGCCCGGCATCATTGCCAATCCCCAAAATTGCAACCAGCGACCGCAGGTATTTCGAAGAGGTGGCGAACAAATAGATGATGAACGGGGCAGCTGCGAGCAACACAAGGTTGCTCGGGCGGATCGAGCTTAAGCGCGACATGGGACCTCTCTGCTGAGATGCGGCCCAGCCACCGGTGGTGGCGGGCCGTTATGGGCCAGACCGGGTTATTCGGTGCCCCAGTATTTTCCGATCAACGCATCCAAAGTACCGTCGGACTTGATCACCGCCAGCCCCTCGTTGATAGCATCAACCGTTGCGTCACCTTCCTGGAACACGATACCCAGCGGATCGGATTTCAGGCCGGTGATACCCACAGTCAATTCGCCCGCGAACTCTTGTTCGTAAGCTGCGGCCGAGGTGCCGTCGATGATGACGCCCTGTACATCCGCGTTCTGCAACGCCAGAATCGCGGCCGAGAAGTTATCGTAAAGGCTGACATTCTCGCGCCCCACCAGTTCCTCGGCCAGTTGCGCGTTGGTGGTGCCGGTCTGCGCTGCCAGTTTCTGGCCACCGGCCTTGAAGTCGTCCAACGTCATGTCGCCATTGTCGACCTGCAGCAGAATGGCCTGGCTGACCACGATATAGGGTTCCGAGAAATCCATCGTCTCTTCGCGTTCCGGCGTGATCGAAACGCCCGAGATTACCAGATCGAACTCCCCCTGCTGTAGCGCGGCAAAGATACCGTCCCAGGCGGTGTTGACGAAGTTTGGAACGCAATTCACCTTCTCGCAGATCGCATTCATCACATCCACGTCAAAGCCCACGATCTCGCCGGTTGATTCATCGACGGTTTCCATCGGCGGATAGGTGGCGTCCGTTCCGATTTTCAGTACACGCCCCTCCAGATCGGCGGCAAAGACTGCCGGGGAGGCCATCGCAGTCAGAGCGGCCGCAGCCAGTAGTTTCTTGAACATCTTCATTACTCCTTCTGTTGGTCTATTTGATAGACGCCGTTTTCAGCGTGGGGGTGTCAGGTTGCCGCTTGATAAGTGTGGCCCTGATCTTTTTCTGGGTTTCGGACGGATCAGCCCCGTCCAAAGCTCTCAACATGTACTCGCCCAGCAGGCGGCTGGTCTCTTCGATCGGGACATAATAGGTGCTGGGCGGTGGCACGAAATACCGGCTGAGCTGCAGATCGTCGGTCGAAATCACCACCAGGTCCCGGCCAACCCGAACCCCGGCGGCATGGGCGGCGGACAAAACGCCCAGCGTCATCGCTTCGTTGGCGCAGATACAGGCTGTGGGACGGTTGGGCAGCCGCATCAGCGCATCAAAGCTGTGCTGCCCGGTGCGCGCCGTGGTGGGTCCGTTGAAGACCAGGGCCGTGTCCGGCGCGATCCCGCCGTTTGTCAAGGCCTGTTCATATCCGGCTTGGCGTTGGTTCGCATAGATCAGCTCGGCCGGAGGGTTGACCAACCCAATACGCCGGTGACCGAGCCGTACCAGCCGCGTAGTGGCATCGAAGGCCGCGACCTGACTGTCGAAATCGACATAGGCATGGGGTGTTTTACTGTCACTCATCCCCATAGTCACAAAAGGGAACGCGTTTTGTTGCAGATACGCGATGCGTGGATCACCGCGCAACGTACCCGAGAATATGACCCCATCGGCCAACCCATCCTGAACGATCCGCGCCAGAACAGTCATGGCGTCCGGAATATCCGCCACGTTGAATACGCTCATTTCATATCGCGATCCTCGTAAAGCCGAAGAGATCCCGGCCAGAATTCGGGTGAATTCTACCCCTTCCCATTCCTCTGCCGCATCCGGCGAAACGCTGACCAAAACGGCGATGCGGTAAGACTTGTTGGTGCGCAGTTTTAACCCGTCCATGTTGACGCGGTAGCCAAGCCGGGCGGCGGCGAGCTCAATCTCCTGCCGCGTTTTTTCCCGCACAGACGCTGCCCCGCGTAGCGCGTTCGAGACGGTGCCTACGGAATATCCCGTTTCTTTCGCGATGGATTTGATCGTCGCGCGCGCCACTAGCCGACCTCCGCTGCAAGCTGTCGCATCAGGAAGGTTTGCCCCGTTCGCAGGGTCTCGGCGTGGTTTAGCGTTTCGTCATGTTCAACGAACAGATCAGAGCACGGGCTGTTTGCCAGAATGCGCAACACACGGGGCCAGTCCACCGTGCCCTGCCCCGGATTGCGCCAACGCTCGTCCCCCTGGCCTGCCGACGGTTCTGCATCCTTGGCATGGACCGAAACAATCCGGTCGGAATAGCGTTGCAACAGAATTGCGGGATCTTGCTGCGAAACCGCCAACCACCCGATATCGGGCTGCCAGCAAAGGTTCTCATGCGACAAAATAAGGTCCAGAGGCGTTTCCCCGGGGCGTCCGGCCAGGTCAAAATCGTGATTGTGGTAAGCGAGGCGCACCCCATGCGCCAGCAGCCGGGCAGCCCAATCCGCCAACCGGCCCGACACATCCATCCATCCCTCGGACGTGTCGGGCCGCGCCTCGGGTGGCAGCCAAGGCATGACAGCCACCTGGCATTTCAATAGGCTTAGCAGATCGAGAATCTCGTCGAACCGCGTTTCAAATTCTTCCCAGTCGAAATGGGCCGAACGCACGGTTAAACCAGAACGTACGACCTGCCGCACCATGTCCCGAGGGGTCAGATTATGAAACCCGACCGTTTCGATATCTGTGAATCCGCAGGTGCTAACCAGGTTAAGCTGGGACGCCAGATCCCCAACTTGCCGGACAGTATATAGTTGCGCTGCTATACGCATTTCCCGGGCTTATCCTGAATTGAAACGTTTCAATTAAGTTGAAACAGCTTGACCACACTTGTCAAGACATGGGTTCAGCGGCGCATTCTTCGCCTGAGCCGGGCGATTATTCGCAATGAAGTCCACCTTATCTGACGGGGCATAAGAATTCAGGTATTGTTAGCGCTATCATTTTTTGATATCGCCGACTTAATGAAACAGAACCAGAATGCCAAATAAACGGGTCGCAGCAGTGAATGCCCCCCATGAAACTGGAATGCCGGAGGTCAAGCTGATAGGTGGCACCCCTACCGGTCCCGCCCAACAGGTACTGATCATGCAAAACACTCGCGCTGATTTCCCCAAGGACTTCCTCTTTGGCTTTGCGACCTCTGATGGTCACCAAAAATCTGAGCCGCAAGCCCTTGATCCTGTGCTTAAGGCTGGATTTGACTGCTATCGCTTTTCGATCATTTGGGCACATGTCCTGCCCGACGGCCAGGGATCGGTGAAACAGGCTGGGCTGGACGATTACGACCGCCTGACCGATACCCTGCTGGAACACGGCATTCGACCCTGTGCGACGCTATGTGGTAATGACCTTCCTTTGGCTCTGGCCGATCTTGGGGGCTGGCGAAACCGCGATATTGCAGGCTGGCTTGCCGACTACACCGAGACCATCATGAGCCGCATCGGTGACCGCATTTTCAGTGTTGCTCCGATAGACGCGCCGGCTTACCTCGGCGATGTGAACCTTCATGCCCCGGGTTCGTGCGACACACGCACCGCAACGCGCAGGTTGCATCACATGCTGCTGGCGCATGGCCGCTCAATCGAGGCAATGCGTGGGCTGGGAATGACCAATCTGGGCGTGGAAGTCCCTTTGGATTCGACCGAAAACCATCCTCAAACCGCTGCTCTGCTAAATGGCATATTCAACAACGGCTACCCCAAAAGCACGATGACGGATTTGGAGCCGCACCTGCCGGAGGGCTGGCAAGGCGACTTTGACACCATCGGAGCTCCGGTTGATTGGTGTGGGTTTAATTGCAGCGCCGGCGGGCAGATCGACCGCTTGGCCCTGACCCGCATCCACCAAGATTATACTAAAGACCTGCCCATCTATCTCATCGAAACGGGCAGTTCGGAACGACAGCAGAGTTCTTCCGGGTTTTCGCAGCATCTACAGACCGTGCAGAAGGCTCTGGAGCAAGGCCTGCCGGTAAAAGGCAGTTTCTTCCGCATAACGGCGACTGACGTGCATACTCTGCAGCCAACTTTAGAAGGCAGCGCGGTGGCGCTGCCTCTCGCACAGCCCACCGGTGTCATGCATGAACACTGGAACCTGGTCGCCGATATTGGCGGCACCAATACGCGACTGGGTGTGATCTCAAATGGCAAGCTGATCGACCTGCGCAGGTACCCCACAGGTACCCTGCCCGAATTGCTCGAGGCGTTTCACAGCCTACGCGACGAGATCGGTACAGATCCGCGCGCCGTCGTTGCCGCAGGGGCCGGGCCGGTGAAGGACGGAACCATCCGCCTAACCAATGCAAATCTCGATCTGTCGAAGGGCGATATCGGCAGAGCCACCGGCGCGCAACATACCTTCGTGATCAATGATTTCACCGCTGCCGCGTGGTCCGTTGCCGAAGTCACTGGCGACGATGTCGAAGTTCTGCAAGGGGCCACGACACCGCCCCCCGGCACAAGGCTGGTGGCTGGGGCGGGCACCGGACTTGGCGTCGGTGCCCTGCTTTTTTCGGAAGGGCGCTACCACACAGCATCGGGAGAAGGAGGCCATATCGGCCTATCGCCCCGCCACGTCGATGAGGTTGAGATTTTCCGCGCGGCCCGAAAAATCGCTCCGGAATGCTTCTTTGACGATACTCTGGTGCTAGAGGCCGAAATGTTCCTCAGCGGCACCGGTCTGCCGATCCTGTACCAAGCCGTTGGCATGGCAGCCGGCCAGGCCGATCCGCCAGTGCGCAGCGCCCGAGACATTCTGGATGACGCCCGGGCACAAAAAGACCCGATCGCGGTGAGAACCGCCGATATGTTCACCACCCATCTGGGCGCGGTCATGGGCGATCTGGCCGTCGTGCTTATGCCCACCGGCGGCATTTTCCTTGTAGGCGGCGTTGCCGAAAAGAACCGCTGGCTATTCAAGGACGCGTTCCGAGACGCGTTCAACGCGGGTGGCCGGTTCAGCGATTTGCGGCGCACTTTCAACCTCTACGTGCCGGAACAGGACGAATTTGGCATTGTTGGCGCTAACAATTTCTGCAAAAGTGCGCTCGCGCGGTAGACTGACTGCCCTATCCCAAGAAACAGAAAGGACCCGGCATGATCTTGTGCTGCGGTGAAGCCCTGATAGACATGATCCCCACCCCGACCGCTTCGGGTGAAGAGGGATTTGTACCCCATTCGGGCGGTGCCGTTTTCAATACGGCTGTTGCATTGGGACGACTGGGGGCACCAGCCGGGCTGCTGACGGGCTTGTCTTCGGATATGTTCGGAGAACAGCTCGCCTCGGCCCTGCAGGCCAGCCATGTGGACGACAACCATGTGATCCGCTCGGACCGCCCAACGACATTGGCTTTTGTGCAGTTGAAAGACGGGCACGCGACCTACAACTTCATGGATGAAAACTCGGCCGGGCGGATGCTGTTGCCTGAGGACATGCCCAGCCAGTTGCCAGCGGTGTCCGCGCTGTATTTCGGCGGGATCAGCCTGGCCTGTGAACCCTGCGCGGATGCTTATGCCGCGCTTTTGGACAAGCATGGGGCGGATCGGGCGGTGATGATTGATCCGAATATTCGTCCGGACTTCATCAAGGACCAGACCCGTTATCGCACCCGGCTCAACCGGATGATCGCGCAGGCGGATATCGTGAAGGTCTCGGATGAGGATCTGGACTGGATCCTCCCCGGCCCCGAAAGCATCACCGAGAAAGTGCCTCTGCTGCTACAGGCGGGACCAGCCGTTGTAATTGTCACGCGGGGCAGCGACGGCGCGTCGGGCTATCTGGCGGATGGGTCCGAAACCTCGGTCCCCGTTCCCCCGGTCGAGGTGGTGGACACGGTCGGTGCAGGCGACACATTCAACGCTGGCGTTCTGGCTGAACTCGAACGTGCGGGCCACCTAAACAAACTCGCCCTACACGCCCTAACTTCCGACCAACTGCGTGCAGCCCTCTTAAAGGGTGCGCAAGTCGCCGCCGTCACTGTATCCCGAGCCGGGGCAAACCCGCCTTGGGCGCACGAGCTTTGATCCATACGAGACAGACATGAAACGATCCGACATCAATGCCATCAAGACCGAGGCCGAGGCCTTTATCCGATCGTTTGGCGCGGTGCTGCCGCCCTTTGCCAACTGGTCTCCGGACCAAATTCGCAGCGACAAGGCCGCCGGCATTCGCGAGCGCGGGTTGGGTTGGGATATTACCGATTATGGGCAGGGCCGCTTTGACGCGCTTGGCCTTTTCCTGTTCACCCTGCGCAACGGCGATGTGGGGGATTTAAACAGCGGCCGAGGCATGCTCTACGCCGAAAAGCTGCTGGTATCGCGCGACAAACAACTGTCACCGATGCACCGCCATATCGTCAAAGCCGAGGACATCATCAACCGGGGTGGCGGCGATCTGGTGATGGAGATTTATGCCTCGGACACCGAAGGCGGCATCGACCGAGATAACCCCGTTATCGTGCCCAGCGATGGCTGCCCGGTCACGATCAAACCCGGTGAGTTGCTGCGCTTGAAGCCGGGTGAAAGCGTCACTCTGATGCCCGGCATCTGGCACGCCTTCTGGGCGGAAAAGGGCGATTGTCTGATCGGAGAGGTCTCGACCGTCAATGACGACCGCACCGATAACGTGTTCGAAGACCCGATCCCCCGCTTTGCCACCATCGAGGAAGACGTAGCGCCCGATTTCCTGCTGGTCGCGGATTACTACGCTTAAGAATAGATAAGTTCCTTTTCTAAAATCGGAAAAGCGCATTAACATGGTCCACGAAACCGGGGGTGCGGTCGCCGACCTTACCGTGCGGGCATGACAACTGTGAGAGGACCGGCAATGGTCACGAAAGCCGAGCTTGAAGCCCAGGTCGCTGATCTACGTCGCCAATTGGACGAGCAAAAGGCGGCCAGCCAACAGGCACCCGAACCAGAGCCGCATGACACAGTGGCCGACAGGATTGCCGAGAATTTCGACAACTGGTCCGGTCAACTGGAGGAAGCCCTGACCGAACTGGAAGACCTGCCCCAAAAACGGCCTATACTGTTTGCCCTTGGCATTTTCACGCTTGGCTATTTGCTAGGCCGGTCCCGGTAGGAGCCCGATCATGAGCCGCATTTCCCGCAATATTTCGATCATTCTGCGCGCCGAACGACTGATCGCGCAACGCCATGTGGCGGTGGCCGTCCGTCGCACCGGGTTTTATGCTGCGGCGGGATTGGCGGTAGGATTGGCGGTCATCATGCTGAATGTAGCCGGGTTCTTCTGGCTGTCGGCAAGTCTGTCGAAACCGCTGGCGGCCCTGATCATTGCCGGCGCCAACCTGCTGCTGGCGCTGATCCTTGCCCTAGTGGCCAACACGCAGAACGCGCAGGCCGATACGACGGCGGCGGTGGAACTGCGCGACATGGCCTTGCAGGACATCGAGACCGAGATCAAAGACACCCTGTCCGAGGCGCGCGGGACCGTAGCGGGCCTCCGGCGCGATCCGCTGGGCGCGCTGACGCCCGATGTCGTCAGCGCGATCCTGGGCATGTTGGTCAGATACGCCCGGCAGCGGAAAAACAAGCCGGACCAATAGCGGCGTCTACATCATCTGTGCTGCGGCGCGGGCGATCACCATCTCTTCGTTCGTTGGGATCGTAAGGATTCGAACGCGGCTGAAGTCAGTCGACAGAACAGTTCCGCCATCGGCGTTTCTATTGTGGTCCATCTCGATCCCGATCCAGCGCATTCCCTCGCAAACTCTTTGTCGGATCTGAGCCGAGTTCTCACCAATCCCGCCTGTAAAGACCAAGGCATCCAGCCCTTCCAACGCAGCGGACAATGCCCCAAGTTCACGGCGAATACGGAATACGTAATAGTCGATCGCCCGACGCGCTTCGGGCGTTTCCGCAGCCAAAAGAGTGCGCATATCCGACGACATTCCCGACAGGCCAAGCAGACCAGACTTGCGATAGAGCATTTCGGCAATTTCATCCGCGCTCATACCCTCCTGCTGCATCATATAAAGCACGACACCTGGGTCCAACTGTCCGCTGCGGGTGCCCATCGGCAATCCGTCCAGCGCGGAGAAGCCCATGGTCGAGGCAAGCGCCCGCCCTCCAGAGACCGCACACATAGATGCCCCATTTCCCAGATGGGCGATAACCACGCGGCCGTCATACAGGCTCGGGGCAATTTCCTTCAGTTTCTGCGTGATGTAATCATAGCTCAGGCCATGAAACCCGTAACGGCGCACACCCTTGTCATAGTAGCTTTGTGGCAACGCGAAAGTGTCGTTGACCCACGGGTGTGTCCGGTGAAAGGCGGTGTCGAAACAGGCAACCTGAACCGTGTCGGGAAAGGCGGCGCTGGCCGCCTGAATACCGGCAAGGCTATAGGGTTGGTGCAGCGGGGCAAAGGGAACAAACTCGGCCAGTGTTTCAACAACTTTTCCGTCGATCCGCACGGGCTCGGAATAAACGGTTCCACCATGAACGACCCGGTGACCAATAGCGCGGATGTGAATGTCTGGAAGATACTCCCGTGCCATATCCAGAAAGGCCTGAATGGCGCCATCGTGCCCTTTGACATCGGTAAGCGGCTGGTTGATTGACCGCCCTCCAGAAGATTCTGCCAGCAGTCGAGGAGCATCCCCCAAGCGTTCAATCTGGCCATGCCACCGCATTCTTGGGCGGTTGCGCTCGCACAGTTCATACAGTCCAAATTTCAACGAAGAAGAACCGGCATTCAACGCCAGAACATGGTCAACCATGGATTTTACCTTTGTTCGCATGCGCATGCAGCGCAGCGACCGCACAAGAAGCCAGCCGCGATGCGTCATCATCCGCCCGAGATGTCAAAATGATCGGAACAGCAGCACCTACGACGATCCCCGCCGCCTCGGCATGTGAGATATAGGTCAGTTGCTTCGCTACCATGTTGCCTGCCTCAATATTCGGGGCCACCAGAATATCCGCCGCTCCGGCGACCTCGGAGGTAATGCCCTTGGTGCGCGCCGCGTTCAGATCAACCGCGTTGTCCATCGCCAGAGGGCCATCGACCAGACCGCCTGTGATCTGGCCGCGCTCGGCCATTTTCGACAGCAGTGCGGCATCCACAGACGAGGGCATATGCGGGTTGATCGTCTCAACCGCCGACAATACGCCAACTTTCGGCTTTTCGATCCCGATGGACTGCGCCAAATGGATCGCGTTCTGCACGATATCGGCCTTGGTTTCCAGGTCGGGGGCAATGTTGACCGCCGCATCCGTCACCATGATCGGCCGTGACATGCCCGGCACATCCATTACGAACACATGTGACAGGCGCCGCCCTGTCCGCAGCCCCCTGTCCCGACGCAACACCGCGCGCAGCAGCACATCTGTATGCAAATGCCCCTTCATCAAGGTCTGCGCCTTGCCTTCGACCACAAGGTCAACCGCGCGATGGGCAGCGATTTCATGGCTGTTGGCCTCGATGATTTCGATCCCCGACAGATCGGCACCCAGTTCGGTCGCAGCAGCGGCGATCTTGTCCGGGTCACCCAACAGGATCGGCGTGATGATGCCCTTGGCCTTGCCCAGCAGCGCACCCCCCAGCGAGTTCGGCTCTTCCGGGGCAACCACCGCGGTGGGCATCGGGTCCATCGGCTCGGCCCGTGCGATCAGCGCGTCGAAGTGACGGTGTCGCTGAACGATCAGGCCGGGCACCTCCACAGAGTCGAAGGTCATATGCTTGGCTGGCGGCGTCACCTGAACCTCGCCGCTGAGAATCAGAGCATTATCGCCAACGCGGCGCACTTCGGCGGCACACAGCAAATCACCATCCTCACGCTTTTCAATCACGGTGACAAAGGCAGTGACTTCGTCGCCTGCCACCACGGGAAGGTGAAAACACAGGTCGGCCCGGCGGGCTTGCGTTCCCGCACCGGGCAGGAAGTTGCCCAGAACCGCTGCGATCAGACCGGCTGGCCACAGGGCCGGGGCCACTGCCTCGGGGCGGCCGTCGCCATCACCGTCATAGCCCGCCAGATGCAACGGGTTGTGATCGCCCGATGCCGAAGCAAAAGCGTAAAGATCGTCGATCGTACACAGGCGCGTCACCTGCGCTTCATCCCCGACCTCCACCTGCGCGTAAGTGCGGTTTTCTTCTATCTTCATTGCGGCTTGGCCTTGTTCACTGCAGCAGCCTTGCGCGCCCGGGATCTGGGGGCGGGTTTGGCCGGGGCATCGGATTTCTTTTCGATCTCAGAAAGATCGAGTGTCTCGTACAAAGCCTGCGCCATCTCTACAAGCTCCGGCGAGGGGTTTGGTATGTCGCCCAGAACACGCTTGATCAAATCCACGGCCTGTTTTCTTTCAGACGTACGCGGCAGCAGATCGGGCAACGACTCCATCGCGCCTTTTTCATCAAAAGTCACGATCACGGTCTGTTCGTGAAGTATACGCTGACGTTGTTCGACAGTCAGAGTCTTGAAGGGGGCCTCATGTTTGAAAACATGCGCCCAGCGGTGCAAAATCTCGGCCCGGAAACTCTGATTGCTGGCACCCAGCAGCAGCAACAAGCGGATCACCGCCTCGGCCAAACCACCCTGTTTCATATGCGCCAGCGCGGCTTCAACCTGCGGCAAGGAACGCAGGGTTTCGGGATCGGGCAAGGTGCGGTGCGCCGCATTTTTCTTGCCGAACCAGGTCGCCAGCGGCCCGCCCCAGAGCGTAAAGAACGTTGACTCATACCACGCATCGCGCAGGTCCCGGTTCAGGTCCATAACCTGTTCGATCCAGTCGGCGGTCAGTTTCTCAAGCTCAAGGAACGGGTTATCCGGCGCGGCAGATTCGCGCTGTTCGCGCACCGTATCGGCCAGATGCTCCACGCCCTTCATCACAGGGTTCGCAGATGACATGGAGGCCCGCTGCACCCGCAAAGGATGTAGATCGCGCAGGGTTTTCGCCCCCATCGGCGTCGACAGGGACCGCACAACAGGACGCCCGAAGGTTTCATAGACGTTGGCCTGCACTTCGGACATATGAGCCACGGCGGCAAAGCTGGCTTCGTCCTCCTGCCCATCGTCCAGCGCGGCCACATCTTCCAGAGTACGGTCATAGAACCGAACCTCGAACCGTTTGTCCTGACCTTCTCCTTCTGTGTTCTCGATCACCATCTCATAGAGACCTGGCGCCATCGCTTCGACCGTTTCCAGGGTCGAGGCCAGCTCGGTATGCTCCTTGCGCGCCACTTTGGACGAAACGAAGATTCCAAGATGGCCGACCTCGTCATGCAGCATGTAGATGATCCGCTGCCCGCGCAGACGAATTTCCTCTTCGTCGGCATAAGTAGCGGCAATCCAGTTCAGCGCTTGCTGCGGTGGAGTGATGTTGTCGCCCTGGCTGGCGAAAACAAAGATCGGGCCCTTTATCGCCTTGATGTCCACCGGAACACCGGGCTCCAGCTGTGCGGTGTTCTTGACCAACCGGTTTCCGACAAACAACTGTTCGACGATCCAGTGGATTTCAGCCTCGTTCAGGATGAAATAGCCACCCCACCAGCGTTCGAAGTCGATGAAGCGTTTCCAGCCCGCTTCGGGGTTGCGATAAAGGTCAAAATACTTGCCGAAGTAATTTCGGCTGGGGTTCAGCTGTTCGAAGTTCATCACAAGATTGGCGCCGTCGAACCTGCCCGCGCCCAGATCGGACCACAGCATCGGTTGCCACGTGCCCCCCAGAACGCCGGCGTTGTAGCGCATGGGGTTCTCGCCCACCTCACCCGACCACGGCGCAATCGGCGCACCGTTCAGGATCAAGGGTCCAGTCAGGTCCGGGTTGCAGGCGGCCATCAGCAATGTCGCCCAACCACCCTGGCAGTTTCCGGTCACCACGGGCTGAGGGCTGTCGGGATGGCGCGCACACACGGTGCGCACAAACCCGGCCTCGGCGTGCATAACGTCGGCAAGGCTTTGGCCGGGCACCGGGTCTCGCCCAAAACTGACGAAATACACCGGATGGCCTTTCAACAGGCCAACACCCACCTGACTGTCCGGTTTGAAGCCCCCGATTCCACCGCCGTGACCCGCGCGCGGATCAATGATTATATAAGGGCGTTTCGTATCCACTACTGTCACGTCCTTGGGCGGCAGGATGCGCAGCAGTTGGTAATTGCAGGCGCGTTTCAGGGTCTTTCCGTCGACAATGACCTCGTAGTCATAAATCAGCACCGGGGGGCAGCCTGCAGCCTCATGCTCCAGAAACACATCGCCACGTTCGCGCAGCGCGTCCATGGTCAACACCACCCGCTGCGAGGCGTCTTTCAAATAGGTCGCCCAGTCTTTTGCCATGGATTGCGAACGCATAAAGCGCTGCGACACATCGGCAAATCCCTGAATCAGGTCTCGGGTGCGTTCCGAGTGAGTTTCGGCGATCTTTGTCGACTGCAACCGGGCAGATTTGGCCAGCAGGTGCCACTGCACCCCCGACTGTTCCAGCGCACGGGTCACAATATCAAACGTCCGATCCTGTACTGTGGCAGCATCCTGCGCCATCTCTGAACCCAGTTTCAGCGAGGTGTTCTGGACATTTGAAAACATGAGCCTCTTCCTTTCCCAGTCCGGTTTCAGGCGTTGACACCTTTCGCATTTGGCAGGTGATAGGAGATGCCGAAGACAACCGCTCTTTTTCCTTCAGCCCGCCCTTTCGTGCATTCTGCGGCGCAGCATACCGAGTTTCGATATGGGACTCAAATTCAATGCCGCAATGCCGCATAGCAAGAAAATGTAACAACAGCGCTTTGCCCCTCGGCATGCGGCATTCAGACGGGTTCTTCGCTAAAAACCGCTCCGACCCGTTGACCCATCCATTCCCCCGCAACCGCGGCGGCAATACTGAACAATCAAAGGTTTACAAAGCAACGAAAAATAAAGCGCTCGTTTATGATCTGGATCAAAATTCATCAGATTTAGAAACGCTATTGAGGTAACGTAGAAGAAGAATCAAACGCGAACAGTCCAGCCGTATGAGCCAGATGACGAGCCGTCGGGCGTTTCTAAGCGCCAGCATGTTCCGGGAGGACAGCAATACCGTACGCCCTCCGGGCTCGGTTGTGCCGGGCTTTGTGGATCAATGTTCCAAATGCGGTGACTGCGTAGAAGCTTGCCCCGAAAACGTGATTGCGATTGGCCAGGATGGTTTTCCGGTGTTTCAGCCCGAGGACGATCCCTGCACGTTTTGTGGCGATTGCGCCAAGGCCTGCCCGACGGATGCCCTGCAAATCGAACGCTTGGCCGACTGGCCATGGCGCGCGGCCATTCAGGATGCCTCGTGCCTGTCCATGACCGGTGTCAGTTGCCGCGTCTGTCAGGACAATTGCGAGCAGAATGCCATCCGGTTCAGGCCGCAACTGGGCGGGCGGGCCGAACCGTCGCTGGATACCGATACCTGCAACGGATGCGGCGCCTGCGTGGCGCTTTGCCCTGTCGATGCTGTCGCGCTTGAACGCCAGCCCCTAACTCAAACGGAAACGGTTCAATGAATATCTGCGGTTGCCTAGCACATGTCGCACAGGAACAGGCCGAAGCAGCGGCGCAAACGATGCGGGGCACGCCGGGCGTCGAAGTTCATGCCCAGGCAGAAGATGGCCGTTTCGTCATCGTTGTCGAAGACACGCCCGACCGCCTTGCGTCCGAAATCATCATGGATCTGCATCAGATCCCCGGAGTGATTTCACTGACGCTGACTTATCACCATTTCGAGGATCTCGCGGAAAGCGCTCCGCATCCCGAGGCCCCAAGCCAAACCACCAGCCGGAGGCTCACGCTATGACTACTTCAGAATCTCGCCGGACATTTCTCAAGGCCTCAGCGGCCGCTGCCACTGCGTCAGCTGCAGGCATCCCTCTGGCCACCGGTCAGGCCAATGCGCAAACCGGTGCCCCCGATATCCGCTGGGACAAGGCGGCCTGCCGGTTCTGCGGCACAGGCTGCTCGGTTTTGGTCGGCACAAAGGATGGCCGCGTTGTGGCAACCCAGGGCGACCCGGACGCGCCGGTCAACCGCGGCCTGAACTGCATCAAAGGCTATTTCCTGTCCAAGATCATGTACGGCAAGGACCGCCTGACGACGCCGCTGCTGCGTAAATCGAACGGCGTCTATGACAAGAATGGTGAATTCGAACCGGTCAGCTGGGACGAGGCCTTCGACGTTATGGCCGCGAAATGGAAAGAGGCGCTGGCCAAGAAAGGCCCTACCAGCGTTGGCATGTTCGGCTCTGGCCAGTGGACCGTCTGGGAAGGCTATGCCGCCGCCAAGATGATGAAGGCCGGGTTCCGTTCTAACAACATCGACCCGAACGCGCGACACTGCATGGCTTCGGCCGTAGTGGGCTTTATCCGCACCTTCGGCATCGACGAGCCGATGGGCTGCTATGACGACCTTGAGCACGCGGACACCTTCGTGCTCTGGGGCTCGAACATGGCCGAGATGCACCCGATTCTGTGGTCGCGCCTGACCGACACCCGCCTGACCAAGCCGGGCTGCGAGGTACATGTACTGTCGACTTTCGAACACCGCTCGTTCGAGCTGGCCGACAATGGCATGGTCTTCAACCCGCAGACCGACCTGGCGATCCTGAACTATATTGCCAACTACATCATCCAGACCGGCGCGGTGAACGAAGAGTTCGTCAAGAACCACGTCAACATCACCAAGACTGCCACCGATATTGGCTATGGCCTGCGCGACAGTCACCCGCTGCAGCAAGAGGCCGCCAACCCCAATGCCGGCAAGATGGAACCGATCAGCTTTGAAGAATATGCCAAAGCGGTCGAGCCCTACACGCTGGAATACACCGCGGAACTGTCGGGCGTGCCCGCGGACCGGCTGGAAAAACTGGCTAAGCAATATGCCGACCCGAACCGTAAGGTCATGAGCTTGTGGACCATGGGCTTCAACCAGCACACTCGCGGGTCCTGGGTGAACTCGCTGATGTACAACGTGCACCTGTTGGTGGGCAAGATTTCGGAACCGGGCAACTCGCCCTTCTCACTGACCGGTCAACCCTCGGCCTGCGGCACTGCGCGTGAGGTTGGCACCTTTGCCCACCGACTGCCTGCCGACATGGTCGTGATGAACGACAAGCACCGTGAAATCTGCGAGACCGCATGGAACGTGCCCGCGGGCACCATCCCCGCCAAGCCCGGTTTTCACGCGGTACTGCAGCACCGCAAACTAAAAGACGGCGACCTGAATGCCTATTGGGTGCAATGCACCAACAACATGCAGGCCGCGCCCAACATCAACGAGGAAGGCTATCCCGGCTATCGCAACCCGGAAAACTTCATCGCCGTATCCGATCCCTATCCGACAGTCACAGCCGTTTCCGCCGACCTGATCCTGCCCACCGCAATGTGGGTCGAAAAGGAAGGCGCCTATGGCAACGCCGAACGCCGCACCCAGTTCTGGCGGCAGCAGGTCAAAGCTCCGGGCGAGGCCAAGTCGGATGTCTGGCAGGTTATGGAATTCTCGAAACGCTTTACCGTAGAAGAAGTCTGGGGCGAAGAACTGCTGGCCACCATGCCAGAACATCGCGGCAAGACCATGTATGAGGTGCTGTTCGCCAATGGTGTGATCGACAAATACCCTCTGTCCGAGACCGCCGAAGGCTTTGACAACGACGAATCCGAGCATTTCGGCTATTACGTCCAGAAGGGCCTGTTCGAGGAATACGCCGAATTCGGGCGAGGCCATGCGCATGATCTGGCCCCGTTCGAAGCCTATCACGAGGCCCGCGGCCTGCGCTGGCCGGTCGTGGACGGGAAAGAGACACTCTATCGCTTCCGCGAAGGCTATGATCCCTATGTGCCCGAAGGCGCAGGCGTGAAGTTCTACGGCAAGAAGGACGGCAAGGCCAGCATCATCTTTGCCCCCTACGAGCCCGCCGCCGAAGAACCGGATGAGGAATTCGATCTGTGGCTGTGTACCGGTCGTGTGTTGGAACACTGGCATTCAGGCTCGATGACTCGCCGGGTACCGGAACTGCACCGTGCCTACCCGAACGCAGTCGTCTACATGCACCCGCAGGACGCCAAGGACCGGGGCCTGCGGCGCGGACAAGAGATCGTTCTGTCGACACGTCGTGGCGAGGTCACCAGCCGGGTCGAGACCCGCGGGCGCAACAAGGTACCGCGCGGTCTGGTCTTCATGCCGTGGTTCGACGAGCATCAGCTAACCAACAAGCTGACACTGGACGCAACCTGCCCGCTGTCGAAAGAGACCGACTTCAAGAAATGCGCGTGTAAGGTAGAACGCGCGTAACCGGGAAGGATCGCAAAGGTAATCCCCATGTCCCTGACCGATACTCCTCTCTCGCCGCAACGGCGCCGATTCCTGCAGGATTCGGCGCGCGCGGCAGGCGGCTGCGTGGTCGCCGGATCATTGCTGGCCTGGTGGGCCCGCGATGCCCGCGCGCTGCCGGCCGAGGCATTGCGCCCGCCCGGCGCGCTGCCGGAAGAGGAATTCCTGTCGGCCTGCATCCGCTGTGGGCTATGCGTGCGGGACTGCCCCTACGACACCTTGAAACTGGCCGAACTTGGGGTTGATGCCGTTGCGACCGGCACGCCCTATTTCACGGCGCGCGACGTGCCGTGTGAAATGTGCGACGACATACCCTGCGTCGCCGCCTGCCCCACCGGTGCACTGGATCCGGGGCTGGACAATATCGATGACGCAGAAATGGGCGTGGCGGTTCTGGTCGATCAGGAAAACTGCCTGAACTTCCTCGGGCTGCGCTGCGACGTGTGTTATCGTGTTTGCCCTGTCATTGATGAGGCAATCACGTTGGAAACCGCGCATAATGACCGCTCTGGTCACCATGCGATGTTCATTCCGACCGTCCATGCCGATCACTGCACCGGTTGCGGCATGTGTGAAAAAAGCTGCGTTCTGCCCGAAGCCGCGATCAAGGTTCTGCCCACAAGACTGGCGCGCGGCAGCAGTGCGGACCACTACCGCAAAGGCTGGGAAGAAAAAGAGACTCATGGCGGCCCCCTTGTGGACGGCCTCATCGACCTCCCCGACCGCCTACCGGGGCCGGGCACGGACAATCTTGCCACACCAGGCGGTTTCGCTCCCACCTATGATCTTCCGGGGGCAGGCCAATGAGCGCCCGTACGCACCTGCCGGTCGGACAGGAGGCCAAGGAAACCAAAGGTTGGATCGGCGCGCACCGTTATTTGCTGCTGCGCCGCACAAGTCAGCTGTTCTTCCTGGCCCTGTTCCTGTTGGGCCCCTGGTTCGGCATCTGGATCGTACAAGGCACACTGGCGGGATCGCTGACCCTTGGCGTGCTGCCTCTGACCGATCCTCTGGTTCTGTTGCAGAGCATCGTGGCCGGGCATTGGCCCGAACTGACAGCGCTGATCGGTGGAGTGATCGTACTGGTCGCCTATGCGCTGATCGGCGGCCGCGTCTATTGTTCCTGGGTCTGCCCGATCAACCCGGTGACCGACGCGGCAAACTGGCTGCACCGTCGGCTGGACCTGCCGAAAGGCTGGCAACCAAAACGCAACACCCGTCTTTGGGTTTTGGCGACGGTGCTGATCGTCTCAGGCCTGACCGGCGTGATTGCATGGGAGTTGGTCAACCCGATCACCATGCTGCACCGCGGGCTGATCTTTGGCGCCGGTTTCGTCTGGGCCCTGATCGCCGCGATTTTCATCTTCGATCTGGTCGTTGCGCGCCACGGCTGGTGCGGCCATATCTGCCCGGTCGGCGCCTTCTATAGCCTGATTGGCAGCAAAAGCCTGCTGCGCGTCAGCGCCGCCAATCGGACGGCGTGCGATGACTGCATGGATTGCTATGCGGTCTGCCCCGAAAACCAGATCATTTCCCCAGCATTAAAGGGCAAGCCCGGCACAACACCGCTGATCCTGTCGCCGGACTGCACCAATTGCGGCCGCTGCATCGATGTATGCGCCGTCGATGTCTTCAAATTTACTCACCGGTTCGACGACAACGTCGTCGCACCTTCCGATCCAGTTCCCGCGCCTGAACCGCGCGAAGCCAGACCTATCTAAGGGAGTGCCAAGATGAAAAAATCAATCGTGACAGGCGGAATTACCCTGATCCCCGTTTTGCTCCTGAGCGGGTTCGCCCTTGCCCAGTCAGCCCAAGTGGAAACCCTGCGCGGGGCGGAGGTGGATGAACCCATTCCCCTTGATCAGATTCACAAAAATGTCGAAGGGCGCATGCAGCGCAACTATCGCCAGCAACCGCCGCTGATCCCGCATTCGGTCGAACAATACCAGATCGACGTGCGCACCAATCAATGCTTGTCATGCCATGACTGGACCAAAGCCGGTGACCGAAACGCGCCAACTCTTTCGATGACCCACTATCTGGATCGCGACGGCAACGAGTTGGACCAAGTCGCAGGAACCCGGTATTTCTGCAACCAGTGCCACGTGCCTCAGGCGGATGCTCCTGCGTTGGTCGACAACGTGTTTGAACCCTCGTCCGGCAACTAATCCAACGCAAGTCTGAAAGGAGCACCAACATGGCAGACTCCCCTGAAAAACGCGGATGGATAGGCCGCATCTGGAACGTAATCTGGACACCGGCTGTCATGTTCAGCTCGGGCTTTTTGGTCTTGGCAGGTTTTCTGGCCGGTATCCTGTTCTGGGGCGGGTTCCACTGGACACTGGAACTGACCAATACCGAGGAATTCTGTACCTCGTGCCATACAATGGAAACAAACCTGGGCGAATATCGCGAGACGATCCACTACAACAACCACTCGGGCGTGCGCGCGATCTGCTCCGACTGCCACGTGCCACATGAGTGGAACCACAAAATCAAGGCCAAGATCATGGCCGTCAAGGACGTCTATCACGAGCTGGCGGGCACTATCAGCACGCCCGAGAAATACGAAGAGCACCGGTTGAGCATGGCCTCTGCCGTCTGGAAAAAGATGAAAGCGTCAGACAGCCGCGAATGCCGCAACTGTCACAACTTCGACTACATGGACTTTACCATCCAGGAAACCCGTGCTGCGTCTGAACACCAGCGCGCGATCGACAACAACATGACCTGCATCGACTGCCACCAGGGCATCGCACACACCCTGCCGCCGAACTACCTTGAAACCTATCAGGAGATCACCGAAGAGTTGGCCGGCGAGCCCTCGGGCAAGCTGCAGCACCAGGTGGCGGATGGCAGCGCTGAAATCCGGTCATTCCTGACCAATCGGGCGGAATAAGAGGGGCAAGATATGCTGGAACTTCTGGGAACAATCGGCGCCAATGTCATCAGCCTGCCGGGTATTCTGGGACTTGCGTTGGGGATGATGACACGGCGCGTGTGGCTGGGCGGTCTGATGGGTGGCGCGGTTGGCGTTATGGAAACGCTTGTCTTTGCCCATTGGAACTTTGCCAATGTCGAAACGATCGAGCTATTGATTGCGGTTGTCGTCGGTCTGTGCGCGGGTTCGCTGGGCTCAGCCATCCGCATCAAGGGCACAACAGCGTAAATGCTCGGCCCTTTTCAATGTTCACCCGGCGCCTAGCGCCGGGTGAACGTATTTCTGGGGGTGGATGTCACGCCCTGTCACGCCCCTACATTGACCACCATTTTACCGAAATTTCCGCCGCTCAGCAGTTGGTTCAGCGCATCCGGCGCATTTTCCAAGCCATCGACCATGTGTTCCTTGTACTGGATCGATCCATCGGCAATCCAACCGGTCATGTCACGCCGGAATTCCTCATAAACTTCGCGTGTGAAGCTGTCGAAAATGATGAAACCTTGCATTTTTACCTTCATGCGCAGCAGCGTGCCCATGATTGCCGGACCCATGTCCGGCCCATCGGGCAATCCGGGCAGGTTGTACCAGGCAACGACACCGCAGACCGGGACCCGCGCAAAGGGATTCAGCAGCGGCAGCACCGCATACAAGACCTTACCGCCAACATTTTCGAAATAGACGTCAATTCCATCCGGGCAGGCCTGTTTCAAATGCTCGGCGAAATCCGGCGCTTTGTGATCGACACAGGCGTCAAACCCCAGATTTTCAACGATATGCGCGCATTTCTTCGCACCACCGGCGACACCCACAACCCGGCATCCTTTGAGCTTTGCGATTTGTCCGACAGTCGCCCCGACCGGACCCGCAGCAGCTGCAACCACCACGGTTTCACCCGGCTTCGGCTCACCGATTTTCAACAGGCCAGCATACGCGGTGTAACCGGGCATCCCGAGGATACCCAAAGCCCAGGACGGGTTTTGCGGAGATTTGCCAAGGTTCATCACTTCGGTCCCGTCAGAAATCGCATAGTCCTGCCATCCACTACCGGACAGGACATAATCCCCGGTCTCAAACCCCTCCAAATTCGAAGTCACGACCTGCCCCACGACCTGCGCGGTCATGACGCCGCCAATGGCCACAGGTTCTGCATATGATTTCGCATCGTTCATACGCCCGCGCATGTAGGGGTCCAGAGACAGGTACACAGTACGCACCAGCATCTCATTCGGTCCGGGGCTCGGAACCTCGGTCGTGGTGATGCGCGTCGTGTTTTCATCCGGCTGGCCGCTGGGGCGTTCATTCAAAACGATCTGACGGTTGACGTCTGGGGATTGCGCCATTTCATGTCTCCTTTGTTTGGTCTCGTTCTGCGACCTGGGTTTGCTTTGACACTGTGCAGAAAGCTCTCGGGCTCGCAATGCAATACAACCTGCCCCTGGCTCAACGGCCGCTACGGAACGCGGTTGGCGTCTGACCGAATTCCGCCTTGAACGCCCGGGTCATGGCGCTGGCGTTCTCATAACCGCAGCGGCCGGCGATTTCCGCAATGGACTGTTCCGTCTCTTCAGCCAGTTTACGCGCAAGGTTCAGGCGCAAGCGACGGTACAGCGCCTGTGGTGTGGTTTTCAGTTCCGACTGTATCCGCATCTCGATCCGCTTTTGCGAGCATCCGATCTTGCGAGCGACCTCTTTGATCGGCAGAGGCATTTCCAAGTTTGCCTGCATCACCGTCAGAGCCCGGTTGACCAAAGTGTCTTCGGATTTCAGCGGTAGCGCATAGTGATCCGCGCCGCGCCGGCTCATCAGCAGATGCGCAACCTCCATCGACAGCAGTGGCCCGTGATCGCGGCGAATAAGGGCCAAGGCCAGATCAAACGCCGCCATCGCCCCGGAACAGGTCAACCGATTGCCGTCAATGACATACCGCTCCTGGACCGCGTTGACCGACGGAAATGACTCTTCGAACCGGGCCAGTTCATCCCAGTGTATTGTCGCCCGGTGATCGCTCAGTAACCCGGCCCGGGCCAACAGCCAGCTGCCGGTGTCCAAACCCGCCAGCTGCTTGTGTTTTCCCGCAGCCGACAGCACTGCGCGAATGGTGTCACGCGTGTCCAACTCGAGAAAACCATAAGATGGCATGACTACCAGAACATCTCCGCGCTGATCACTCAGGGCCCCATTCGGTGTGACGACAAGACCGCTGGAGCTTTCAACCGGCCCTCCATCAATCGAACAGAAGCACCACGCATACAGACTCTGCCGCGACAGAGTGTTAGCCGCGCGCAAAGGTTCGACCATGTTGGCAAGGCAGTGGTTCGAGAATCCGTCGAAAATCAGAATGTTATATTGGCGGGTCAAATTTTTTCCAATCCTGCACAAATCTGGGCCAATTCTGCATGTCGTGACACTGCGCAATGCCGTTTCCTGCGTCAATCACCTATCTAAGGAACACGCGCCATGCAGTTTGGTCTGTCAGAAGAACAGGAAATGATCGTTTCGACTGTGCGCAGCTTCGTCGAAAACGAAATCTACCCGCACGAGGCTGAGGTTGAACGCACCGGTCAGGTCCCGCATGAGCTAGGAGAGCAAATCAAGCAGAAGTGTATCGATCTGGGCTTTTACGCCTGCAACTTCCCAGAAGAGGTCGGCGGTGCCGGTCTGTCGCATCTCGATTTCACTCTGGTCGAACGTGAACTGGGCCGTGGATCGATGGCGTTAACGCACTTCTTTGGCCGTCCGCAGAATATCCTGATGGCCTGCAACGACGAACAGCGTGAACGCTATCTGCTGCCCGCCGTACGTGGCGAGAAAATGGACGCGCTGGCGATGACCGAGCCGGACGCGGGTTCGGACGTGCGCGGCATGAAATGCCAGGCCGTGCGCGATGGTGGTGACTGGGTCGTCAATGGATCGAAACACTTCATCTCGGGCGCGGAACACGCGGATTTCTTCATCGTTTTCATCGCCACCGGTGTAGATGAGACCCCAAAAGGCCCGAAAAAGCGCATCACCACGTTTCTGGTAGATCGCGGCACCCCGGGCTTTGAAGTCAAGGAAGGTTACAACTCGGTCAGCCACAAGGGCTACAAGAACTACATCCTGTATTTCGACAATTGCCGCCTGCCCGACGCACAGGTCCTGGGCAAGGTCGATGGCGGCTTTGCCGTGATGAACGAATGGCTCTACGCGACCCGCCTGACGGTTGCGGCTTTCTCGGTTGGTCGTGCGCGTCGTTGCTTTGACTATGCTCTGAACTATGCCGCCGAGCGCAAACAGTTCGGTCAACCCATCGGCAAGTTCCAGGGTATCGGCTTCCAGATCGCAGACATGATCACCGAGATCGACGCCGCCGACTGGCTGACCCTGTCCGCCGCATGGCGTCTGGACGAGAACCTGCCATCAAACCGCGAGATCGCCTCGGCCAAGCTGAATGCCTCGGAAATGCTGGCGCGGGTCACCGACACGACTCTGCAAATCTATGGTGGCATGGGCCTGATGGATGACTTCCCGATCGAGCGTTTCTGGCGTGATGCCCGCGTTGAGCGCATCTGGGATGGCACCAGCGAGATTCAACGTCACATCATCAGCCGCGATCTTCTCCGTCCTCTCGGCGCTTAAGACCACACCCCGGCTGTGAGTTGGTTCTGGCAGGTTACCCGCTCATCCTGTCCTCACCCTCTCACCGCCGGGGGCACTTTCAACGACACGATCAGGATCGTCGATGAACAAAGATCTTACCCGGCTATTGCGCCCGAAAACCATTGCTGTCATTGGCGGCGGCGCCTGGTGCCAACAGGTTATTCTGCAATCGGAACGCATGGGTTATGGGGGTCAAATCTGGCCAGTGCATCCCAAGGCCGCGGAAATCGCGGGCCATTCGGTATATGGGCACCTCGAAGACCTGCCCGAAGCTCCAGACGCGGTGTTCATCGGCATCAACCGCCACGCCACGATCGAGGCGGTGCACATCCTGTCCAGCATGGGCGCCGGTGGCGCGGTGTGCTTTGCCTCGGGCTTCTCCGAGGCGGCAGCCGAGGATGACACCAGCGGAGACCTGCAGGATCAACTGATCGCCGCCGCAGGTGACATGCCCATTCTGGGGCCGAACTGCTATGGCTTTATCAATGCGCTGGACGGCGCGCTTCTGTGGCCGGACCAGCACGGGTCGAAACCTGTGGAAAAGGGCGTTGCGATCCTGACGCAAAGCTCGAACATCTCGATCAACCTGACCATGCAGAAACGTGGGCTACCGATCGCCTATATGGTGACCTGCGGGAACATGGCGCAGTCCAGCCAGGCCGAGATCGCCTCGGCCCTGATCGACGATCCGCGGGTGACCGCCGTGGGCCTGCATATCGAAGGCTTCAAGGACATCCGCGAGTGGGAAGCGCTTGCCACCAAAGCCTATACCAAAGGCATCCCGCTGGTGGCGCTCAAGGTCGGTGCCTCGGAACAGGCACAGGCGGCAACTGTTTCACACACCGCTTCACTGGCCGGCAGCGATGCCGGGGCTCAGGCTTTGTTGGAACGTCTGGGCATCCCGCGCCTGTCGGCCCTGCCCGATTTCTTGGAAACGCTGAAACTGCTGCATTGCTATGGGCCTTTGCCGGGCGGCAACATCGCTTCGATCAGCTGTTCCGGGGGCGAGGCCAGCCTGATCGCGGATATGGCCGTGGGCACCGGCCTGACTTTCCCACGCCTGACCGAGGATAAGAAAGCCCATCTTCGTAATGCGCTCGGCCCAATGGTCGCGCTGAATAACCCCTTGGATTATCACACCTATATTTGGCGCGATGAAGAAGCGATGACCAAGGCTTGGTCTGGAATGACAGGCGACGATATCGATTTGACCTTCTCGATCATCGACTATCCAACCACCGATCCGACCGACTGGGCCTGTGCCTCGCGCGCGGCGATGAAAGTGCGCGCGGAAACCGGCGCTCGGTTCGCGATTGCCGCGACATTGCCGGAGCTTCTGCCCGAGGATGTCGCGCAAGAGCTTATGGTAGGTGGTGTTGTGCCCTTGATGGGGCTGCGCGAAGCGCTGGCCGCCACCCGCGCGGCGGCTCAGATTGCGGCACCCTCCGATCATCCGGTCTGGCTGCCGGGCACCGCCGAGGCCGACCGAACCCTGACCGAGGGCGAAGCCAAACGGGCTCTGGCCGATTGCGGGCTGGGCATTCCGCAAAACCGCACGGTCAGCGGTGTAGACGAAGCCAATACTGCAGCGCAGCAAATGGAGGCTCCATTTGCTGTGAAAGGCGTAGGTCTTGCACATAAATCCGAACATTCCGCGGTTCGGCTGGGTGTGAAAGCCGAAGACGTGGCAGATGTTGCCGCCGAAATCGGAACCAACGAGATCCTCGTCGAAGAGATGATCACCGGAACCGTCGCCGAACTGCTGGTCGGTGTGGTCCGCGACCCGGCGCATGGCTTCGTGCTGACTCTGGGCGCGGGCGGTGTCCTGACCGAGGTTCTGCGCGACACCGCATCCCTGTTGGTGCCCAGCTCGCCGGACGACATCCGTGCCGCCCTTGGCAAGCTGAAGATCGCGCCGCTGCTGGCGGGCTATCGCGGCCAACCGGCGGCTGATATGGATGCGATCATCACCGCGATTGAGGCCGTTCAGGCCTATGTCATGCAAAATGCCGACACGCTTGGCGAGGTCGAGATTAACCCGCTCCTCTGCACGCCCGACAAGGCCGTTGCGGTGGATGCCCTCATCAGAAAGGCCTGAGATATGGACCCGATCAAAACCCGCCGCGAAGAGGCGATCCTTGAGGTGACGCTGGACCGGCCCAAAGCCAATGCCATCGATCTGGTCACCAGCCGCAGAATGGGCGAAGTCTTTGCCGAATTTCGCGACGATCCTGAACTGCGCGTGGCCATCCTGACCGGCGCGGGCGAAAAATTCTTCTGCCCTGGCTGGGACCTGAAAGCCGCCGCTGGCGGTGACGCGGTTGATGGCGACTATGGTGTAGGTGGCTTTGGCGGCCTGCAGGAATTGCGCGATCTGAACAAGCCGGTGATTGCCGCGGTTAACGGCATCGCCTGCGGAGGCGGACTGGAACTTGCGATCTCGGCCGACATGATCCTGGCCGCAGAACACGCTACCTTCGCCCTGCCGGAAATCCGATCAGGTACCGTTGCCGATGCGGCCAGCGTCAAGCTGCCCAAGCGCATTCCCTACCACGTCGCCATGGAGCTGCTGCTGACCGGCCGTTGGTTCGATGCCGAGGAGGCCAAGGGCTGGGGTCTGCTGAATGAAATCGTCGCCGCCGATCAGCTGATGGACCGCGCCTGGGAACTGGCCCGCCTGCTGGCCTCGGGCCCGCCGCTGGTCTACGCAGCGATCAAAGAGGTCGTGCGCGACGCAGAAGACAGCAAGTTTCAGGACGCGATGAACCGCATTACCAAACGCCAACTACGCACCGTGGACGTTCTTTACGCCAGCGAGGATCAGCTGGAAGGCGCACGCGCCTTTGCAGAAAAACGCGACCCGGTCTGGAAGGGCAAATAAAAGGTCACCGCTTCGGCGGTGTTAGCCACTGCGCTGACATGCCGAAGTTCGACTCTTTCAGCTCTTGTTTTGCGATGGCCTGCAGATGTACCTCATCCGGGCCATCCGCATAACGCAGAGCCCGCGCCCAAGTGTAACTATCGGCCAGCGGCGTATCCGGCGTCATGCCCATGGCGCCAAAGACCTGCATCGCGCGGTCGGTCACGGTGGCGTGCACATTGGGCGCCACCACCTTGATCAATGAAATCTCACGCCGTGCCGCCTTGGCGCCGACCTGATCAATTTTCCACGCCGCCTGCAGGGTCAGCAACCGCGCCTGATCAATCTCAAGCCGCGATTTCGCGATCCATTCCCGGATCACACCCTGCTCCGAAAGCTGTTTGCCGAAGGTTTTGCGCTCCTGCGCGCGCTCGACCATCAGCGACAATGCCATCTCGGCCGCGCCAACCGAGCGCATGCAATGATGGATACGCCCCGGCCCCAGCCGCGCCTGCGCCAGAGCGAAACCGCTGCCTTCTTCCCCCAACAGATTACTGGCAGGTACGCGCACATCCTTGAAGACCAGCTCGGCATGGCCTTCAGGATCGTGCATGTTCAGGATCGTAAGGTTGCGCACGATCTCAAGACCGGGCGTGTCCTTGGGCACGATCACCATGCTCTGCTGTTTGTGTCGGTCTGCATTCGGATCGGTCTTGCCCATTAATATGAACATCCTGGTATTCGGATGACAGGCATTGGTGATGAACCACTTTCGACCATTGATGACATACTCTTCGCCCTCACGCCGGATCGAGGTGGTGATATTGGTCGCGTCAGAGCTGGCTACATCCGGTTCGGTCATCGCAAAGGCCGAGCGGATTTCGCCATTCAGCAACGGGATCAGCCATTCCTCGCGCTGTTCGGGCGTGGCAAACATGTGCAGCATTTCCATGTTGCCAGTGTCCGGCGCGCTGCAATTGAACACTTCGGACGACCACGTCACCTGTCCCATCAACTCGGCCAGCGGGGCATATTCAAGATTGGTCAGCCGCGTGCCGGGTTCATCGTCGCGCAAAGACGGCAGGAACAGGTTCCACAGCCCCTCGGCCCGGGCCAGCGCCTTGAGGTCCTCCATGAAGGAGACTGGGAAAATGCCTGCCTCGATCTCTTCCTTGTGGTCGCGGATGCGCGGATAGATATGCGCCTCCATAAAGCGTTTCAGCCGGTCGTGGAATTCCACAGCGCGAGGCGACGGGGCAAAATCCATGGTGATCCCTTTTCAGACTGTTGCGGCGGAACATACACCGTACCCTAGCTGCGCGATCTGCGTTTGTGAAACCTGCTTGCCGGGTCTCAGCCGCAAATGCCGTGAGGTCACTCCGGTTAACGCGAAAACCAGCTCCGGCACAGCTCTGTTGCTCAACCCTTTGCATGGCGATATGCGTCTGTTCAGGAATACCAGCGAACCGGAGGTCAGGTGTCCGAGCAGCAGATCAAGAAATCGGATGACATTGCCGACAAGCTGTCGACGCGGATTGTACAGGGGGCACTGAAGCCCGGTGAAAAGCTGCGGCAGGACCTGATTGCCCGAGAGTTCGGGGTCAGCCAGGTAACCGTGCGCGAAGCTCTTTTGAACCTTGCCTCAAAGGGGCTGACGGTTGCCGTGCCACGCCGGGGGATGTGTGTGGCGCCAATGGATCAGAACGCCATTCAAGAGCTTCGGGTGATGCGGCGCGCTCTGGAACCGGTCGCGTTGCTGCATTCCGTCCCCAACCTGACAACCAACCAGATCGCGCGGATCGAACAGGTTCACGAAGACTGCGACAGCGCCACAACCGCCGATGACTGGGAGGACGCCAATCAGCGCTTTCACATGGCCGTCATCGCCGCCTGCAACATGCCGCGCATGATCGCCGAGATCAGAAACCTACAAGTGCTGTATGCGTGGCATTTCAACAATCTGCACACCGCCAAATGGCGTCAGCGCGCAGACCCGGATCATGCGGCCATTCTGGCCGCCATCAAGGATCGCGACGCGGCCAAGGCCCATTCGGTAATGCAGCGCCACCTGACAAGATTGGCCTAGGCTGACTCAGCCGGGCTTGCGCGCAATGATCCAGGTTGGGTGGTAGGTCAGCGAAACGCCGAACTCACCCCCGAACTGCCGGACATAGTCATTGGTGAACGCCATCAGGCTGGACTTGGTCCAGGTTTTCTGCGCCCGCCCGTTTACACCGGTCCGGCGCAGGTGTTCCAATACTTTTCGCGGCGAAGAAAATTGCATCTGCCGTTCCACTTCCCCGGCAGAGACAACATCCAGAATGCCCTCAACAGCAGCGGTCAGAGTATCCGGTGCGCACAGACCCGGCGCTTTCGCCGCCGACCCGACCTGTACCAACTCGCGGTATTGCTGCGGGCCAAACCCCGAAATGGCCAGCCAACCACCGGGAGCCAACGCCATCGCGGCGCGGCGCAGGAACAGGACGGGGTCGGGAAGCCACTGGATCATCGAGGCCGACGCTATCAGATGCGGCAGTGCGGGCCATGCGACGGTCTCGGCATCCCCACACAAAAAACCGGCCTCAAAGGTGGTTGCCGTCTCATCGGCCTCGGGCGAGAGGTCGTTGACCGTGAGCGTATCAAACACAAAATGTTCGCAAAGCCGCTGTGTCAGGTGACCGGTGCCGCAACCGAACTCCAACGCCGAGGGGAAGTGCTGCGGTGCGCCACTTTCGCGCAAATCCTGCGCCAGACGATCCGCGATCTTAGCCTGCTGACCCGCCGAGTCATGGTAGGTCAGGAAACTGCGGCTGAAGCTGCGCTGGACACGCTCGGTCAACTGGGCGTTCATGCGATCCACTCCTTCCAGCTTTGACCAGCGGCAAAAGGGACATGTGGCGCGGAAATGGTTCGAACCACATCCTGCTGCCCGGCCCATGCGGCCTGTTGCGCACAGGTCGGGATGATCCGGTCCCGTTGTGGTATCCAGATCCGGTCAAACCTGTGGTCCGGCGCATTGCCGCGTTTGATCACCGCATAAAGCTCGGCTTGCGCGGCGTCGATATCAATCTCGGGCGCAGGAAACTTGAGCCCTGCGCGGCGGCAGAACTTGGCGAAACTGGCGGTGTTCAACTGATCCGCCGTGGCACGGATCGTATCCGGCGCGATGCCGTGCTCGGTATCGGCCGGGGACAGAGTGCCACTGACTGCAATCGATCGATCGGGTTGAAGCCCTGTCTGCGTCAGCCAATGCACCGCCGACGCCACACCAAAAGAAAAGGCAATCAGGGTAACCTGGTCATATTGCGCAAGATCGCTCAGCGGGCTGTCCAACTGGGTATAGTCGTCCACGAACAAGACATCCGCATCGGTTGAAAGGTCCTGAAAGAGCCCGGAACCGAGGGCCCAGCCCCCGAAGATCAACAGCACCTCATGGGTACCTGAGCGGGACAACCATTGCTGTTTCATGACTTGCCCTTCGCCAGAGACACCATGGCCGATGTCACACGGCTCAACTCGTCCGGAGAGATGATAAAGGGCGGCATGCAATAGATGTTGCGTGCAAAGGGGCGCAACCAGACACCGGTTACCGGCGCCAGCCCGTGTGCGACGGACGGATCAACCCAGTCCTCCATTTCGATGACGCCGATGGCACCCAATACACGCACATCTGAAACACTGGGCAACCCGCGCGCAGGGGCCAATTCGTGTTCCATCTGATCGGCGATACCGGCAACTTCGGACCGCCAATTCCGGATGGATAGTTGCTCCAGACTTGCGACAGCCGCCGCGCAAGCCAGCGGGTTGGCCATGTAGGTCGGGCCATGCATCATGACGCCGGCCTCACTTTCGCCGATCCGCCGTGCAACGGTCTCGGTCGTGGCGGTTGCGGCCAGAGTGATATGCCCGCCGGTCAACGCCTTGCCCAGGCACAGAATGTCCGGCACGACACCTGCATGGTGCAGTGCAAACAACTCTCCGGTCCGACCAAAGCCGGTGGCGATCTCATCGAAGATGACCAGCACGTCGTGGGCTTTGCACAACTCGTGCGCACGCTGCAGCCATGTCGGGTGATAGAAATACATCCCCCCCGCGCCCTGAACTACAGGCTCAAGGATCAGACCCGCAATCTGATCGGCTTTGGCCTCCAACAATACTTCCAGCGCGTCCAGACCATTCAGGTCACCATCCTCGGACCAGTCCTGACCAAGGGCGATCTGTGGGCGAGGCAGGAAATGCTGGACGGATAAAGCCCCCGAGAACAACCCGTGCATCCCGTTGACCGGGTCGCAGACACTCATCGCTTTCCAGGTGTCGCCGTGATAGCCGCCGCGAATGGTGGCGAATTGCGTGCGGCCCTTGCGGCCCTGTGCCATCTGGTATTGCACCGCCATTTTCAGCGCCACTTCGATGGCCACCGAGCCGCTATCACTATAAAAGATACGGTCTAGCCCGTCGGGCAACAGTTCGATCAGCCTGCGCCCCAGCTCAATCGCAGGAGAATGGGTCAACCCACCGAACATCACATGCGGCATCTGATCCAGTTGTGCCTGCATCGCCTCGACGATGGACGGATGACGGTGCCCGTGCACCGCGCACCACCACGAGGACATCGCATCAATCATCTGCGTCCCGTCCTCGGCGGTCAGCCAAACACCCTCGGCCCCGGTGATCAGGTGCATCGGACCGGGCTTCAGCACGTTGGTGTAGGGGTGCCAAAGGTGGCGGGCGTCAAACTCAAGCGGGGTCACAGGGCACTCCGGATTGTGTCGACATCGATGGCAGTGAAAGCGTCAGTCAGCGTATCACTGGACAGGGTGTCGATAAAAGGCAAACGGCCTAGGTGCCGGGTATTGCCCATCTGCGCGATGGTCAGTTCCACATCCGGCTCGGCGTCGCCGACAAATGCCACGCCCACCACATCGCACCCGGCGCTTCGCAGCGCCATCAGTGAAAGCGTCGTGTGGTTGATCGTACCCAGAGCGGTGCGCGCCACCAGTACGACCGGAGCCTGCCATTGCGCGATCACGTCGAGGAAAAACACCGTACGGTTCAGCGGCACCATCAGCCCACCTGCGCCTTCGACAACCAGTGGGCCGGACACATTCGGCAGGGTCAGGCAGGCCGGTTCAATCTGTATACCCATGTCCTCGGCCGACAAATGCGGCGAGGCGGGCATGTTCAGACGATAGGCCTCGGGTAGCACCTCGGTCCCCGTCAACTCAGCGACGATTTCCGAGTCCGTTGCCTCTTCCAATCCCGATTGCACAGGCTTCCAGTAGCGCGCGCCAAGTGCGGCGGTCAGACCCGCGGCGAAGACGGTTTTGCCGATGCCGGTATCTGTGCCCACAACAATAACGGTACTCATGCGGCCTCGCTTTGGTACTGTGCCAGCGTTTCAAACAGGGCACTGATGTCGGTGTCTGTCACATTGCCGGTGACCGAGACCCGAAGCCGCGATGTGCCACGCGGAACCGTCGGCGGGCGGATACCCCGGACGTCGAACCCCTGCGCTTGCAGGGTTGCCGCCATTTCCATCGTTGCCGCCTCATCACCCAGAATGACCGGAATGATCTGGCTGTTCAGCACGCCCTGCGGCACTCCAGTGCGACGCGCCTCGGCATGAGCGTGGTGCATTCGGGCGGTTGCAGCTGAGGTCAGGCTGGCGTCGGATTCCAGATGATCCAGCACTGCCCGCACGAGGGCTGCGTTGAACGGCGACGGAGCGGTCGCAAAGATGAACGGCCGCGCACGATTGATCAGCGCGTCGATCATCACGCGCGGTCCGCAAATCAGACCGCCTGCGACACCCAGACCCTTACCGCAAGTATGCAGCGTCAGAACCTCAGCTGTCAGACGATGGGCCAGACCTTTGCCATTCGAGCCGAACACGCCGGTGGCATGGGCTTCGTCCACCACCAGAACAGCCCCCTGTTCGACAGCCAGATCGGACAATGCGGGCAGCGGCGCGACGTCGCCTTCCATTGAATAGACGCTTTCCACCGCGATCCAGACCTGCCCCGTTCCCCCCGCGGCCAGCCAGCCTGCCAGAACACGCCGGGCATCCGCCACGTTATTATGGGCAAAGGACCGCGTTTCGGCCCGACCCATGCGCATTCCTTCATGTGCACTGGCATGGACCAGGTCGTCATACAGAACCAGGTCCCCTGCCGCAGGCAGGGTCGAGAATATCGCCTGGTTGGCCTGAAACCCGCCGCTCATGAACAAGGCCGCCTCGGCCCCAAAAAAAGCTGCGGCCTCTTCCTCGAGCGCCTCATGTTCCGGGTGATTGCCGCGCAACAGCCGCGACCCACCTGATCCAAGCGGCACCCCCCGCTTCAGCGCCTTTTCCGCGGCGCGGTGCAACAGCGGAGAATCCGCCAGACCCAAGTAGTCGTTCGAGGCGAAGTCCAACCCATGCCTCGGTGTTAGCGCCCGGCGGCGATGTCGGGCGTCCAGCGTTTCAAGCATCGAGTTCAGGCGACTCAGTGCTTTCATTCAGCCGCTTCCGCACAGCTTTGCCCGGCCACGGTTTCAGCCTGCAGCCCCAGCTTGGCAAAGAGAACCGCGTCAGTATCTTCTTCGGGGTTTTCTGCGGTTAGCAGTGTTTCCCCGACAAAGATCGAGTTTGCACCGGCAAGGAAACACATGGCCTGCAGCTCGTCGCTCATGTCGCTGCGGCCAGCGGACAGGCGCACATAGGATTTCGGCATCATGATGCGGGCAGTAGCGATCACGCGCACGAAATCGATCGGGTCGATCGGCTTGGCATCAGCCAGCGGAGTGTCTTCCTGCGGCATAAGCATGTTGATCGGAACGGATTCGGGCGCAGGACCCATATTGGCCAGGGTAACCAGCATGTCGACGCGGTCGCCGATCTCTTCGCCCATTCCCAGAATACCGCCCGAGCACACTTTGATCCCGGCGTCCTGCACGCGATTCATCGTGTCGATCCGGTCAGCAAATGTACGGGTGGTGATGACCTCGGGGTAATAGCGTTCGGACGTGTCGATGTTGTGATTGTAATAGTCCAGCCCTGCGTCGCGCAGGCGAAACACCTGATTGTCGTCCAGCATGCCCAGCGTCATGCAGGTCTCCATGCCCATCTCGCGGACCCCTTCGACCATGGCCACCAGCGCGTCCATGTCGCGGTCTTTCGGCTCGCGCCACGCCGCGCCCATGCAGAACCGGGTCGCGCCGCCATCTTTCGCCTTGCGGGCCTCCGACAGGACGCGCTGAACCTCGATCAGCTTCGAAGCCGACAGTTTCGAACCGTTCCGGGCAGATTGCGAACAATAGGAACAATCCTCGGCACAGCCGCCCGTCTTGATCGACAGAAGCTTGGAAGTCTGGATTTTGTTGGGGTCGAAATTCTCGCGATGCACGGTCTGCGCGCGAAAGAGCAGGTCCATCAGAGGAAGATCATATACGGCCTGCGCCGCCTCGCGGGTCCATGTGGGAGAGGTGTTTTCCATTTTATCGATAATCTATCCAAAACTCCATGCCTGCCTTGTCTAATATCGATAAACGTGAAAAATTCAACTGCTAACTGCCCGGTCAGCACGGAACCGCCCGGCGACAAAAGTTGTTGCAGGAAGTTTAGGCTATGGGTTCGCGCTCTTGTTCCGCCCTGCTTTCCATTCCGGCCCGCATTTTCCCAACCCTCCGCCGCAATACACTTGCGAGATCCCGAGAGGGGCGGAAGTAGATATCGATCAGATCAGAGGCATGCGCCTCGGACGGTTTCAGCCCGAAGGTCAGCGCGCCATCCCGCTCGGGCAAAAGCAGCGACCCGAACAGCCAATACCGGATCGAGATAGGCGAATGCGGCAGGTTCGAACCGGTGACGTGGAATATAAAAGACATCACGTCAACGCCCAGCACCGTGTACAGATCGACCGCGTTGCCGAAGAAGAACAAAAACGTCACCATAACGGTGCCCTGCGCAGCCGCGCCGCGCATCCCGTACAGGATACCTTCCAGCGGGCGCGTGCGGTAGACCGTTATCGGCGTCATCGTTCCGGCTGAATGGTGCACCTTGTGGATGGCCCACAACACCGGCCAGCGATGAAGAAGGAATTTTGTAAAGTCGTCGACAACAAAAAACCGTCACGATGAAAAGCGCCACGATCACACCCTTTGGCGCGTCGGCAAACAGTCCACGTTGCAGGAAATTCACGTCATGCAGCGCGTAGTACAGCACTGTCGCAATCGCCAGCTATGACACCAGCAATGGCGAAGTAAACAAGGTGGAGACGCGGTTGATCACAAATATCTAGTAATCCGCCTTGGCCAACGGCGAGAACAGGATCTTGCGGTCGAACACCTCGCTTTGGGCTGCCCGGATCGAAGGCCGGCGCACCGCCCCTAGCCATACAATGCGATCAAGACTGTAAGAAACAGATACCCAACGAAGATGCGCTTCTTGGGGTTGAAAAAATCAGCAATGACCGCGCCTATTTGATCGAGAATTTCCAAGGGGTGTCTTTCTGCTGAAAACCCGGCGACCCAAGGACCGCCGGGAGGGGTCAGATAATCTTTAGTCGTTTTCTGCCGACGCGTTTGCTCCCAGTTGGTTTCGATAATATCGGCATAGTTCTGCTCAAGCGAGAGTGTCGACGAAAGCGCAACCGTGCCGAAGTAACCGAGCGCCTAATCCCAGACATGCTCTTTGCCAGTGAAATGCGCGCCTTGTTTGTAAGGCTTGTTGTTGGCGTCCAGCTTCTCGTCCAGATAATTGTCGACCGCCTGATTACACACCATGGCGCCCAGTGTGAATTTGGGATCAGCTGACTCCAGCCCATTCCGTTTACCGGGTCATAGACCTGCTCGGACGCCGCCGCCATCTTGATCATCTGCAACGCAACGTCGACGCCCGATAGGTTGCCCGGCCATGGGGGCATTGCGCCATTGTAGAGCTTGCCCGAGATGTTTTTGCCTTTGGAGATTTCGTTCACAGTTGACTGCTTGATCAGAAAGCCGTCTTTCGACGCAGGCGCGATGATTTCCAGATCCTCTTCGGACCCTTCGAAATTGGCCTTCATCAACGCCTCGACCTCGGCCGCATTGTTGCCGCCATCGCCTTTGCCTGCCGCTTTTTTCAGGCTGTTATGCAGCACGTGGCGCGCGGCCTGACCGGAATACGAAACCGAATTGGTCTTGTCGCCTTCATAGCCTTTTACGGTGACCGGAAACGGGCCATAGGCCTGTTCGGCCATAGCAGCACCGCCGACCAGAACCGCAGCAACAAGCGACGAAGTGAGTTTGAGCGTAAGTTTGAGCTTAGGGCGTCCTTGTTCTATCCGCCTCTTTACATCGGGGTTTTATCCTGACTTTTTAGCCACTTACCACCAAGGCGAGTTACCCCCCAATTGTTCAATTTATAACCTGCGTGCAGGAGAAAAACCTGCAGCTTGATACAGTGGAAAACACCCGCTGCAGAGGCAGAGTGGCCCGTGATATGCCTCAATCGCAATGCGGTTCGGGTTTCTGCCTGCACCCGCGAGTTTTCACCATAGCATCAGTGCCAGAAGGGTTCTCAGCCCGAAATCCAATCAGGCAACAGGATGTGGCCCCAGAAGAATTCGGACCGAGATTGCGATGAAAAACAAAACCGTGCCGGTCAGAACAAACACATGCCAAATGGTGTTGTGAAAAGGAAGTTGGTCCAGCAGGTAAAAGGCAACGCCGACGGTATAGACCACGCCACCTGATATCATCAGCCAGACAACGACCGATGGCAGTTCGTTCAACAGGTCAGACCCGGCCCAGACTACAGCCCAGCCCATCATCAGATAAAGGACAAGCCCGAACCAGCGAAACCGAACCGGGTCAATCAACTTCAGCACCGAACCCAGCGTTGCCGACGACCACAGGCCAATCAAAAGCCCCGGCCCCTGCCCGCCGGAAAGCAATAGGAAGGGTGTATAGGTCCCGGCGATCTTCACATAGATGCCCGAGTGATCCAGGCGGCGCAGCAGTTCGCTCCACCTGTCGCTTTCGATCATATTGTAGAGCGCCGAAAACGTCAGCATCAGCAGCAGCGTCACACCATAGACCGAGACCCCCAGAATGGCCTCGGGTTCCGACCGGTGAAAAGTGGTGATCGTGATCAGCAGTGGAACTGCAACAAGCGCCGAAGTGACACCCAAAACGTGCACAACTCCGTCGCTCACACGCTCGGCGCGGCTATAGGCTGGACGGATATCTGCAAATGACCACATAGATTTAACTTAAGCGCCCAAGGGATTTCGGACAAGTTAACGTCCCTCGCGGCTGATCAAGGTGTTGTGTCTACCCTTCGGAAAACCCGCACCTAAGTGGGGTCCTCCCCCGGCTTCGGGTCCTTGTACCTGTTCAGATCGAATACACCCGCCTGAATTGGTTTTCCTTGCAGGAAAAGATCGTGAATATGGTCACTTATCACCCAAAAATCTGGACTGGTCCGACGCACACCGTATTCCGCCACAACAGCCAAGTAGTCGCTTTGCGACCGCACGGCCTCTAGCGCGGCGATGAAGCGCGACAACTGATCCTGTCGGACGCGAAAGTAGAAATTCGGATAGCTTCCGATCAGGCCCGGAAGGATCGTCAGAACATCCGCCTCGGGGTCACGGCGCGCTTTTTCGTCGAACAGAAAGGCCACGTTGTAGTGCGCCTTGTCGTGCACAAGACTGAACAGCGCGGTCTCTCCGTCGCTTTGTTCGATCACCAGAACCGACAGGTCCGGCAGGTATTTCACCCAATCGCCGGGTTGATTGGCCAGATCGCGCAGTGCGCCGACTGGCTGACCCGGTTGGCACTCTTCTGCAACGCATCTGTTGATCGGGTCCATGACCGGCCACAACCCGTTGCCGCGCGCCAACAAAGTCAGAAGGAATTCCTGTTTCGGCTGACTTGTCTCATAAAAAACGCCGGTTGGAAAACTGTCATCGACCCGGCGCCGGTGCCAGTAGGTGTGTAATTCGGCCAGAACGCCCTGGTACCAAATTTCGTGCATCTGAGGTCGGACGCGCCTTGGCATGAAGGCGAGAAAGGTATCCTCGCTCTCCATCCGCAATTCATCCATGTAAAGCCGCGTGGACAGCTGATGTTCAACTCGCCCGAACACATCGTATCCCGCCACGAGCTCATAATAGATGCGCTCAAAGATCGGAAAGTCGATGACCCAAGCGGTTTCGGGGATGCCGCCGTGAAACCCGGTCATGGCCGAAGCGTTATCGAAATGCCGAAACACCGTGATCAGCGCGTTGGGATTGGTTCCATCACCATCCCAGATCGAGTCATAGTCAAAACCTGTCGGATAAACCGGAGCGGCCTGGTACCGCGCATCCCGGAACTCAAGATACTCGACCTGATTTTTGTGCGAGAACCCCTGCAATGTGCCCAGCACTCCGGCATCGGCCTCGGACACGGGCAATTCCAAAAAGGCGGCGCCTTCCTGCAGATAGCTCGGGTCGGTGACCGACAAATCCGCATCCGGGTCAAGGAAGCTGACCCAGAACCTGTCCTCGATCACGTCAACGGCGGTTTCGCCATGGCAGACGGGGCCGCGAATGAAGCTGCGGACAAAGAACAGCGCGTCATCCAGCAAGAACTGATAACGGCTGCGCGCTGGCATCTCCATGAAAGTGCTGAACGGGCTGCCGCCCTCTGCGTCCCCAAACGGGGGCAATTCTGCCAACGTCCAATCTGTGTCGAGAAACAGCTGTCGAAAACGCGCCATGCGCTCCGGCCCAAGCGTATAGACCAGATGTTCCTTGTGTACGATCGTTTCCGTGACCTGCTGCAACCGATAGTAAAACGGCGCCGCACCCGGATCATCGAACGGTCTTCGTGTTGCTATTACGTCGATCTCATCGCCCGCCGGCGTGGTCGAGCGTACCAGTTGGAAGAACCGCCGCGGATCATCGCTCTGGAAATGGAGCCGGGCGAGAAACAGATGCTCATACAGATACCGGCTCATCAATTGATTGCGCAGCTCGCTTTTGTTCAAGAACACTTCCCAATCGGCGATCTGAGCCTGAATCGCGTCGGGAATGGCGGGTTGGGAGCGTGGCAAGGCCGCGCCGCCACGCGCCCAACCCATGAGCGTCTGAAACTCGGCTTCTGCTAGCGGTGCTGTTCCATAGGGCATACCCGCAAGCGGGTGGTTCCCGCTGAACGCGTCAAACTCATCCGAGGTGGGGCAGACCAGAGGGCGGTCGATTGCCAGACCAAGTTGCGTAGGAAGGGTGGCGTCAGCCGGCAGGGGGTTCTGGCGACCCAACTCCAGATACCGCTCAAGCAAACCCGGATTCTGCCCGCGAAGGACAGTATGAAACCCCAGCGCCCTCCATTCCGGAACAGTTTGTGCGTCGATCCCCAGTCGGGTGGGTTGGGCATCCTCCAAACGCTCGGTGTGATATACGGCCTCTTTGCTGGCCCCGCGCAAAACCCCCGCCGGTGACGTCAGTTTCAACTGACATGGCGCGTCATAGCAACTGTGGCAAACGACACAGCGGCGATCCATGATCGATTTCACCTCGGCCCATGTCTGGTTCTGCGCCCGAGCCGCAAACGGGATAGCGCAAAGCAGGCACAACAGGAGCGTAGTCTGCAACAACAGTCGAACTTTGTGCATCTGCGTACCTCCCCTGCCCGACTTCGGGCATCATCCCCCGTAACCTGCCAATATCATTGCAGTTACGGGGGGCTTTAGGCAAGAAACGCGACCGGGCGGACCTACACGACTTGGCGTCAGCCGATGTTATAGCCCGGTGTTGATTGCGCGATTTCGGCTTCCTCATCGGTCATGCCCACCGAGATGTCGCTGAACAATGGTGTGCTCAGGTACCGCTCGCCCGTGTCAGGCAGCATACACAGTACAGACGCGCCGGGATTGGCTTGTTCGGCGATTTCCATGGCCACGGCGAAGGTCGCGCCGCCGGAAATACCGGTCAGAATCCCCTCTTGGCTGGCCAATTTCTGCGCCCATTCGACACCCTTTGGCCCGGGCACCGGGATCAGTTGGTCGAAGTAATTGTTGTCGATGGATTCCTGCAGGACCGACGGTATGAAGTCCGGCGTCCAGCCCTGAATCACATGCGGTTCGAACGCCGGGTGGCTGGAAACAGGATCATTGTCCTTGCCCCGCTCGGTCGCAATGCCGCTGCCTACCAGCTGCGCGTTGGCAGGCTCAGACAGGATGATTTTCGTATCGGGCCACTCGGCGCGCAGAACGCGCGAGACACCCGTGACCGTGCCGCCGGTTCCATAGCCGGTCACGAAGTAATCCAGCGGTTCGCCATTGAAATCACCCAGGATTTCCCGCGCAGTCGTTGCGGCGTGGATTTCGGCATTGGCCTGTGTTTCAAACTGCCGCGCCAGAAACCAGCCGTGCTTTTCGGCCAACTCGGCAGCCTTGCGGTACATGCCAAAGCCTTTTTCCTCTTTTGGGGTCAGGACGACCTTGGCTCCCATCATCCGCATCAACTGACGGCGTTCAGTGGAAAAGCTCTCGGCCATCGTCACCACCAAAGGATATCCCTTCTGCGCGCACACCATGGCCAGACCGATACCGGTATTGCCGCTGGTCGCCTCAACCACGGTTTGCCCGGGTTTCAGGGCCCCACTGCGCTCGGCAGCTTCGATGATGTTCACCGCAAGGCGATCCTTGACCGAGCCGGCCGGGTTGAAGGCCTCGAACTTCACGAACAGATTGACGCCTTCGGGCCCCAGATTGTTAATGCGGATCGTGGGCGTATTGCCGATCGTGTCGAGCACGCTGTCATAAATACGGCCGTTGCCCGAGGTGGTTCTGAGCTTTGAGTCGGTCATCGGAAATCCTCATATGGTCACAGGTGCAATCCCATCTTTCTAACCTGCGTCCGGGTCAATGTCCCGTACCCTTTCTGCAAGCTCGGGCTAAAGATCCAATATCACCTCGTCTGTTCCTTCAGCAGGTACAGCACAACAGATCAGCACCTCGTCTTCGGCGTGATCCGCCGTCGGCTCGGTGCGATAGGCGATTTTTCCTGCGATTTTGCGCGTCAGACAGCTGCCGCAAGAGCCCGAGCGGCATGAGAAAGATGGCTCCAGCCCCTGTGCCTCAGCCGTTTCCAACAGCGTCGGCCCGTCTTTCACCCAATACGCCTTGTGCCCGCTGGCTTTGAAGGTAACCTGGGCCGCCTCGGCCTCGGGCTGCGGTTTGGGTATGGCACCATCATCCGAACGCCGTTTCAACGCCGCCGGGCCGAAGCTTTCGGCGAATATCCGATCATCCCTTGCGCCCAGTTCGCAAAGCATATCGTAGACGGCTTGCATGAAGGACGGCGGGCCGCAGAGAAAGAAATCGTAGTCATCCAAGGGCAGCGTGTCGCGGATCAGCGCGGGTGTGATGTAGCCTGCGGCATCAAAATCCACCCCTGCCTGCTTGCCCTGTTCGGGCCGCGAGATGACCGACACATAGCGGATCTTGCCGTCGCTACTCGCCTCGGCCCGGCGCAAGTCCGTATGAAAGGCCCGCTGAGCCACGGTCTGCGCTGCGTGGAATACGGTTAGCCTGCGGGTGTGGCGGGTCCGTACACCTTCGTTCAGGACGTGGCGCATCATTGACATTATCGGCGTGATACCGACCCCTCCGGCAAACAGAACGGCGGGGCGGGGCTCGGCCGCGTTGAGATAGAACTGACCCTTGGGGGCTTGGACCTCTACAAGGGCTCCGACTGAAAGCATGTCGTGCAAGTGGTTCGACACGGCGCCGCCGGGCTCGCGCTTGACCGAAATCCTGTAACTGGAATCGCCCGGAGCAGAGGACACTGTGTAGGTGCGGGTCACTGGCGTCTTGCCATCAGGCCGCACGCGGACCGTCAAGAAGTGCCCCGCCTCAAAAGGCAACAGGGGCAAACCGTCCTTAGGCACAAGCGTAAAGGACCGGATCGCCTCGCTTTCATCGCGCACCGAGGAGACTTGCAGAGATCGCCACTGGTGACGCTGCATTTCAGCTTTTCGCCGGGATTCGGCGGACTTCCAGTCATCGGCCATCAGGCTGTTGGGCGAAAACTCCGAAAACTCGGCCCGGAACGGCAACGCATCGTGGATGCGTAGCCCGTGGTGCAGATGAAACCACCAGCCTCGGCTTGCACCGTTGAACGTTGCGATTTCGGGATGGTCTTCACCCAGAACCTCAACGGTTCCAGTCAGCATCAGCAGATCGCCGGTCCGATAATCGGGAAACAGCAGACCTGCCCGTGGGTTTACAAGGAAATTGCCCAGCGTGTTAAAGAAGTTGTTACCGGCAAAGTCTGGCACCAGCAGGCTGTTGCCTTCGACCTTGACGAAACCCGGGCGCCCGCCCCTGTGCGACACGTCCACGCCTGAGTGTTCGGGCGTATCGGCGGAACTTGCCACATAGAACGAATTGGCGGTAGAGATCATATGCCGAGCCTGCGCATCCAGCGCTGAAAACCGATCGCTGGCGGGACGGACGATATCGACCTCGGGCTCTCGAACAAACGTCACATCGTGGGTTTGAATATACTGTGGGCAGTTCCCAAAAGACTGCACCACGTCCAGTGAAAAGCCGCCCTCATCGGCAAGACGCACTGTGGCATTCATGCGGTTGCGCCGCCGCGTGGACAGCTCCAATCCCACCACACCGATCGACGCGCCGGTTTGCAATGCAGCATCCAGCGGATCGTCACCCAACGGTCGGACCTTGACGTCAAGCTGCCGTTCATGCGGCGAGCCGACAAACCCTGGTCTGCCCGAGACCATCGACGCCCAAGGCCAACCATCGGAATTGACGCTGCCCAGAACGATGAATGGGAGCTGACCAAAGAATTCCCGATGCTGATCTGGCATATAGGGACGGATAAAGCCCCGACCCGTTTTTTCGATCTTTTCCCGTTTCCCCACGCGCGACTGCATGGCTCGCTCACCTGCATGAAAGGGCGATCTATCAACGGTGGTAGAAACATTCATGGCGGACCTCACTTGTCTCGAACAGGGACCGGTTGCGCCGAGGCGCAACCGGACAAGTTTGGGGTCAGGCGGCGTTGAGACCAGCCGCCGTGCGAGGCATCGGGACAAAGCCGTCCAGCGCCTCGACATTGGTCAGCATGCGACGAACATTTGCATAGGGTTCCAGCGACACGCCGCCCTCGGGCGCGTGCGCGGTGTAGCTGTAGATCGCGACATCCGCGATGGTAGGCGCGTCGCCGACCAACCAGTCCCGCCCTTCCAGATGCGCGTCCAGCTTGCCCAGAACCTTGGCGGCGGTGGCATGTGTGAAATCCACGTCCAGCGGCGCATTGAAAACGGTGATCAGCCGCGCGGCGGCAGGGCCGAAGGCGATCTCGCCTGCCGCGAGGGTCAGGAATTTTTGTACCTCGGCTTCAAGCACCGGATCTGTTGGCAGGTAAGATGGTGCATATTTCCGGGCCAGATAGACCAGGATGGCATTGCTGTCGCTGACAACCACGTCACCGTCTTCCAGTACCGGCACCTGCCCCGCGGGGTTCAACGCCAGAAACGCGTCGCCTTTATGTTCACCACCGACCAGATCAACATCGATGACATCGTGCTTGATGCCGGCAAGGCTGGCGAACAGAACTGCGCGGTGGGCATGGCCGGATAGCGGGAAACTGTGAATTCGGATGGTATTGGACATCTGGTAGCTCTTTCTCTGACTGAAGGGGTTCGGCTGAGGATCAGCATCTGAGCACCAGACATAAATTGATTTCATCAAGGCGATAATATACCTATCTGATGAATTACTATGAACGCAGTGTAGACAATGGACACCATCCAGGGCATGAGAGCCTTTGCGGCCGTGGCAGCGCATTCTTCCTTTACCGAAGGCGCGCGGCAGATTGGCATCAGCACCAAGCTGGCCAGCAAGTATGTCGGCCAGTTGGAGGACCGCCTGAACGCGCAACTATTCAACCGCACCACCCGCAGCGTTACCCTGACCGATACCGGGCGCGCCTATTACGAACGCTGCTTGCCCCTGTTGGAGCAGTTTGATGAACTGGAAGGCCTTGTCCAGCAGCGCCAATCCGAACTCGCTGGCCCTATCCGGATCACCGCACCAACCGGGTTCGGGTCCGCGGAACTGATCCATCTGTTGAAACCGTTCCAGATCCTGCATCCCAAAGTTTCGATCGAACTGCACCTGTCGGATCACCATGTCCCGATGGTCGAGGAAGGCTATGATCTGGCTATTCGGTTTGGTGTCCTGAAAGATTCAAACCTCGTGGCGCGCAAGCTCATGGACATGCGGGTCGTGTGCTGTGTGTCGCCGGATTATCTGGCGGAATTCGGAACCCCGAAAGACCCCGCAGCGCTGGCCTCTCACAATTGCCTGTTGCAGACCACCGGCAGCAACATCGTCCATTGGACCTTTAAGGGCGCGGACGGGGAATATTCGGTTCCGGTTTCCGGCAGTTTCCGCGCAAACTCGCCACGCGCCGTGGCCCATATGGCTGCCGATGGGCTGGGGATCGGACGCATTCCCCTGTACACTGCACGGCCGTTTTTGAACGCTGGAAAACTGCAACTGATCTTCGAAACCCAGGAAGCTGTTTCCGTCGGCCTCTATGCCGCCTATCCGCAAAACCGCCATCTGACCGCTCGGATACGGGCGTTGATCGATTTTTTGGCAACTGAGATACGAGGGGCTTGAAGCTCGCTTATCTAAAATCCCCGTGAGGCACATGAACAATACATTTGCTATGGTTGCCAAATTACCTACCTATCAGTAGATAGGTAACACAATCAGTGTTTCTGTCCAAGAGTTTTGACCTCTGCCCTTCTCAGCTGAAAGGATCGTTTCCATGGAACTCAACTCGGACTTCTCTTCCCGCGTCGTTGTTCACTCGGATCAGCTCGAGTGGCAAGCCTCGCCCATGACGGGCGTGGATCGGCGCATGTTGGACCGGATCGGGGGCGAGGTCGCCCGCGCCACCACCATCGTGCGCTTTGCACCGGGCAGTCAGTTCTCGGCCCACACTCATGCGGGGGGTGAGGAGTTCATCGTGCTGGACGGCGTATTTCAGGACGAACACGGCGATTTCCCTGCCGGGACCTATGTGCGCAACCCGCCGACCAGCCATCATACGCCGGGTTCAGAACCCGGCTGCACCATCTTCGTCAAACTCTGGCAGTTCGACATGGATGACCGCACCCAGTTTCACAAAACAATGGAGGATGAGTTGGCCGCCCCGGTGAATGGCGTAGCCACTGCGATCCTGCACAAGGACACTCGCGAAGAGGTCACCTATAGCCACCTGGACGCGGGCGCGGCCCTGACTTCCAACGCACCTGGTGGAATTGAATTGCTGGTTATCGACGGGTCGATCACCACCGAAGGCGACCTACTGAAAAAGAATGGTTGGTTACGTCTGCCCCAAGACCAAGCTCTGTCGGCCATAGCTGGCCCAGATGGAGCGAAGGTCTGGATGAAAACCGGGCACCTACCTTATGCCCGCGCACCGCAGGTCTAGGTGATTGGATTCGCTTGTTCGGGGCATAAAAAACCGGGGCTGCTGTCTGACGGACTAAAAGGCCCGCATCGAAACGGAAAAGGCATGAAGCAGCATGGTCACCGACACCAAAACCGCTTTGCTGGATGTTGCAGAACGCGCGGCCCGCGCGCGCGGGTTTGACGGGTTCAGCTATGCTGATCTGGCCGAGGCCATCGGCATCCGCAAAGCGTCGGTCCACTATCATTTTTCCACCAAGGCCACGCTGACCGCCGCGCTGATAAACAGATACCATGCGAAGCTTGAGGCAGAGTGCCGGGAAATCGAAGCCACTCACGACACCGGGTCCGAACGCTTGCGAGCGCTGATCCGGCTATACCGGGGTGCCCTGAACGACGGCAAAACCCTGTGCCTGTGTGTGTCGCTGATCAGCAGTCGCGAAAGTCTGTCGGACGAGGTCATCGAAAAGATCAAAGCCTTCCGAGCTATGATGGCGGGGCGGATCGAGGCGATCTTTGCACTCGGAGTTACAGACAAGTCGATCTCAGGCGTTGCACATCCGGCCTCGGAAGCTCGCGCGGCGCTAGCGCTGCTGGAAGGGGCGCACCTGTCCGCCCGCGCCGAAGAGAATGTGCAGACCTTTGACGAGGCCGTGGATGTGCTGAAATCCCGTTGTTGATTCCGCACCCCGTTAAGCACTATCTCTTACCGGCTACGATCCGATCAAGAATGAGCGCGCAAAACAGGATCGCCAAACCAGCCAGAATGCCTTGCCCCGCCGCCGCATATTGCAACGCCTCCAACACATCTTCGCCCAGCCCCTTGGCTCCGATCAGCGAGGCAACGACGACCATGGCCAGCGACATCAGAATGGTCTGGTTCACACCCGCCATGATGGTCTTGTGCGCCAGCGGCAGATCCACGCGCCACAACAGGTATCGTGGTGTAGCGCCGAATGCCATCGCAGCCTCGCGCACGGTTTCGGGCACCTGTTGCAGGCCCAGAACGGTGAAACGGATTACCGGAGGGCTGCCGAAAATCATGGTGGCAACCACGCCCGCCGGTTTGCCCGACCCGATGAATGCCACCACCGGAATCAGATAGACGAAGGACGGCATCGACTGCATGAAGTCCAGAATGGGCCGCACGATGGCAAAGGCACGCGGACGACGGGCACAATAGATACCCAGCGGAATGCCTAACGTAATCGAGATCAGCGCCGCCGCCCCCAGCAGCGCAATCGTGGTCATCGCCTTTTCCCAGAAATCCAGCAATCCCAGATAGGCCAGCGCCGCCCCGGTGAAGATCGCCACGCGCGCTCCGGCAGACAGGTAGGCCAGCATGATGATCACCAGCGCCACGACTGGCCAGGGGGTATCGACAAGAACCACCTCGATCCAATCCAGAAGGGTGCGCATTCCATAAGTCAGCCCGTCGAAAAAGCCGCGACCGGCAGTTTTGGTCCATTCGAACACTGCCTGCACGCCGTCGCCTACGTTTAGACGCCAGTCGCGGTTTGTCGGAAAGGTCTTCAGCACTGCCAGGGCATCAGGTTGCGCAAACTTGATCATCGACAGGATCACGACCACTCCGGTCAAGGCCGAGGCAACGATCAGTCGGGGCAACGACCATCCATGCGCAACGCTCGGGTCCGAGCGCCAGCGTGCGAACTGCCCCTCGAGCGTCCAGTTGGCCAGCGAGGCCGCCAGAAACTTGACTGCAAGCAGCAGGGCGATCCCGATTGCGAGATAGGTCAGGCCGGTTGAGTCCGCGCTTTTGGCTGCGTCCTGCGCCCCGGCCAAGGCACCCTCCAGCGACTCTGCCGCACGTTTCAGGGACTCCAGCGACGCCGCCCCGGATTGTTCTGCCGCCGCGATTTGTTGACGCCGCAACTCTAGTGTCTGCTCAATCTGCTCTGCCCGTTCGCGGAACTCCCGTCCCAGATCGCCAAACAGGCCAAGTCCGATCTGGATATAGGCCAGCGTTTCCAGCAGCAGGAACCCCAGAAACCACGACCAGAGCCCCCTGGCCCCAAACCAGATTGGCCCCAGAAGCGCTGCCGCCTTGTTCAGCGTAAAGCGATAACCTGGCGCCTGCATCATATAGGCAAAGGTCTTCTGGTAGTAGGACTGTCCCTGCCCGACGAAATCTCCGATCAAGCCATTCAGGTGGTCGGCGGTTTCCGGTTGGATCTGTTGCAAATCAACATGTTTCATAGCGGTCCCCTTATGCCTGGCTGTCTTGAATCGCACGGATCAGGCCCGCACGGTTGATTACACCCACGGTCTTGCCGTCCTGTGTAACCGCAACGACACCGTGGCCGTCCACACAAAGGTTCATCAAATCTGACAGATCCATATCCGGATGGGCCTCTTTCGCGTCGTCGGGCACTTCGCCGTGATGCGCTTCGAACTCGTCGACCGGTTTCATCACCGCATGAGCGAAGATCATGTTGAGCTTGGAGATTCCCGCTACGAAATCCGCCACATAATCGTCGGCGGGATTGAGGATGATCTCTTCCGGTGTGCCGATCTGCACGATGCGCCCGTCCTTCATGATCGCAATGCGATGGCCGATGCGGATCGCTTCGTCGAGGTCATGGGTAATGAACATTGTGGTCTTGTTCAGCTTGTGGCTCAGATCCATGAACTGATCCTGCAACTGCTTGCGGATCAGTGGGTCGAGCGCCGAGAACGGCTCATCCATCAGCAAAATCTCCGGGTCAGCAGCGATGGCCCGGGCCAAACCCACGCGCTGCTGCATCCCGCCCGACAGTTCATGGGCGTATTTGTCCTCCCAGCCGTTTAGCTCGACCAGTTCCAACACCCGGTCGGCTTCTTCCCAACGACGGGCTTTGCCTGTGCCACGGATTTCCAGTGGCATCGCTACGTTGTCACGCACAGTACGGTGGGGCATCAGGCCGAAGTTTTGGAACACCATGGCGACACGGCGGTTACGCAGGTCGCGTAGGCCCTCATCGTTCAGGCCCATCACATCATCACCGTCCAGATAGATATGACCATCGGTCGGCTCCAGCAGACGGTTCACATGGCGCACCAGCGTTGATTTGCCCGAGCCTGACAGGCCCATGACACAGAACAGCTCACCCCGTTCGATCTCGAAACTTGCATCGGCCACGCCAACAACGCAGTTGAAGCGATCCAGCACCTCGGCCTTGCTCAGTCCTTCACTGTGGATTGCGTTCAAAGCCTCTTGCGAGCGTGCGCCGAACACTTTCCAAACGCCTTTTGCATCGATTGCGATTTCCGCTGTCATATTGGCCCCACCGCTGTTGATTGTGTTGAGTGGTGCCCCCGGAAACCCGGGGGCAAATCGGCTTTAGTTGGTGGTCAAGCCCAGCCAGCCGTCGATCGTGTCGCCATTGGCGGCGATCCATTCGGCCACGACCTCATCGGTGTCACGGCCCTTGACCACAACCTCGTAGGTCAAACCGCTCAGCTCACCCGCATCCATGTCGATATTGGCTAAGAACGAAGCCGCCGCCGGGTTGCGCTGCTCCAGCGATTTCGAATGCGCAACCGTCACGGTTTTGACCGGCTCGCCAGTGCTGACATGAGATTTATTGTACCAGTCCGCGTCCTGATCCGGCTGCACCATTTTGTAGGTAGCCGCGTCATGCTCGGGCTCTTCCAGAATAGTCACGTCATATAACGCATGGACGTAATGCGGCGCATAGCAGTAGAAGGCCGCGCCTTTCTGCTGGTCGATCTGATCCTTCAGCCGAGAGTAGAACACGGTTTCATCTTCGGTGGTCGGCGTCAGAAAGGTCTCTATCCCGTAGTCCCGCACCCGTACCTTGAACGTGTTGGTCGATGCCCAGCCGGATGCACCAACCCACACTTCTCCCAGGCCGTCACCATCCGAGTCGAACAGCTCTTGCGCCATTGGCGTGGCCAGATCGTAGATGGATTTGATGTTGTGATCATCGACCATGTAGTTCGGCACGCAAATCCCGGCACGGCCCTCATAACTGCCAGAGGACAGTGCCACGGTAGCTTTCTGATCGACATATTCATCCGTGAACGAGGACTGGTTCGGCAGCCAGACATCCGGGTGCACGTCAATGTCCCCGCGCCCGCCGTCCATGGCGGCAAAGATCACCGCATTGGCGCCGGGGGCATAACCGACCTCACCGCCCAGACGGGTTTCGATAACCTGACCGATCACCCGGCTCATGATCTTGGCGCCGGGCCAGCTGGGCTCACCCACCATGACCTTTTCTTGTGCCATCGCCGTTGTTGCGCCCAAAGTCAGGGCCAAGGTTGCGGTCAATGTGAGTTTCTTCATAGGTCTTCTCCCATAGCGTTGAGTTACATGCGCATCAGGCGCGCGCCCGCTTGCGTTGCGGGTCTATGAATGGAATGTCAGAGACGGTGGCTTTCAGGCGTTTCATCCGTCCGTCGAGCTGGCCGATCTCCAGTTGGGTGCCGTTATCCGCGTGTTCGACCGACAGCCTTGCCATTGCAATCGCGTGTTCGAGCATCGGTGAGCGAGTGGCCGAGGTGACCACACCCACCTGCCGCTCACCCGCAAAGACCGGGGCACCATGTCGGGGCAGATCATCGCAGCCAATCAACAGCCCTTTGAGCACCCGGCGCGGCTCGCGCGCATTGCGTTCCAAGGCGGCCTTTCCGGTGAAGTCGGATTTAGTCAGGTCAACGGCAAAGCCCAACCCGGCCTCAAACGCATCCACGCCCGGTGCGAATTCAGCGTTTGCCGCGGCCAAACCGGCCTCGATCCGGATGATGTCCAGCGCGGCCAAGCCCATCGGGGTGATCCCGAATTCCTCACCGGCGGCCATCACCGCGTCCCAGATCGCAACCGCGTCGGATTTGGAGCAGAATATCTCGTACCCCAATTCCCCGGTATAGCCCGAGCGCGACAACATGAAAGGCGCGCCCTCGCGGTCGTTCAGTCGCGCGACGGTGACACCAAACCATTTCAGATGGTCCAGCGATGGCACGTGCGGCTGCGTAAAGGCGATTTTGCGCAGCAATTCGCGCGATTTCGGCCCTTGGATAGCCAAGTTTGGCATCGCGCCACGCAACGCATGGACACGCACTTGCAGGCCGTGCGCATCGGCCAGTTCCTGCAGCGCCCGCCCACTTTCTTCGGTCCCGCAACACCAGCGGAAAATCTCTGGCGCAAGGCGGAACAGGGTGCCATCATCGATGACCGAGCCACTATCATCGCACATCAAAGTATAAGACCCGCGCCAGACCGGCAGTTTCGCCACGTTGCGAGTCGTGGCCAGTTGCATCAGCGCCTCGGCATCCGGGCCGACAATGTCGAACTTGCGCAGACCGCTCATATCCTGCACCGTCACAGCTTCACGGCAGGCCCAGTATTCGCCCAAAGTACCATGAGCAGGGTAGCTGACGGGTGCCCACAGATCGCGCGCTGGGGCGAAATGCTGAGTCAGCGGGGCAAGACGGTCGTGAAAGGCGGACTCCTGACTGATCGACATGGGGGCATCTTCCTTTTCACGATAGGCAACCGCGCGGCGGATCGGTGTTTTGGCGCGGTAGATGCGCACATGCACATCGGTCGGGTTCCAACCGTTGATCGGATCGATATCATCGGGACAGGCGGTTGAGACGCAGACCAGATCCTCAAGCGCGCGCATGGTCACATAGTCTCCGGGCCGCGAGTAGGATTCCTCGGTCAGAATGTGATGCGTTGCCGGGTCGATCCATGTGTTCCAGAAGAAGTTGATCGCAGGCCACGCCGAGCGCCGCGCTACGCCATAAGGCGCCAATGCGTTCGACATGTTGTCAGAACAATTCAGATGACCGGGGAAGCCCCGCTCCTCGTAACCGCGCGCGGTGCAGGCCAGACCAAATGTGTCATGCCGCCCGCAAGTATCCTGTAAGACGTTCAGCAAGGGCCGCATCTCACGGTCGAAAAACTTATCCAGCAAACCGGGGCCGGGGTAGGCGCGTCGCACCATCGACCGGGTAGCGGTCGAGTCGATCATCCACTCGTCTCCCCGGTCCAAACCATCGGACCGCAGCGCCATGAAGTCAGAGCATTGCTGCCCCTCGACATCGATGATCTGGACGAATTCCCCTGCCTTAAGCTCATAGGCGATCGCACTGCCCCGCGGCACGGTGAATTCATCCCGCGTGTCTCCCAGCAGAGGGGGCAAATGCGGACCGCCCGAAGCTGTAGGTTTATGTCGGACGGTGACGCAATCGGAATTTGCGCCCTTGATCAAAGCCGCAACCGCCACGGGCCGGATGGCCCAGACGGTTACCTTCTGATCCGCTCGCAGGATCAACGGTTCGGCGGTCTGACGCAGTTGGTGACCGGTAACGGGTAGCCCCCCGCTCTGCGCCTCGATCCAGCCGGTAAAACCGGCGCTGTCGAAATCAGCGCAATTGATCTGTGTGTTTGCCGCCAAACCCAAAGCTTCATGCATGGCTTGCCCGTCCTCGGTGAACACTGCCAGTTCCAGCGGTTGACCCGAGCCGAGGCCTTCAAGCGACAGCAAGTCCCCAGGCATCATTGTCAGCCGAACCGTCTCTCGCGGGGCCAGCTTGTGCGTCCGCGTGCCCGAGGCCTTTGGGAACCCCGGAAACCGGCGGCCGGGACTGTCCAGCCCGGTATTCGTGAACGCATGTAAGACCGAAGATTCCTGCATGGTGGTTTCAGATTCTTGCTATGTAACTAGTTACAGAACTTGCTGAAACTAGTTACATATGTCAACTCTTTCCTGAAAGATCAGCAACACGGATGCGAAAACCGGTGACGCAAAAAGCCCCTGAGCCTAAAAAACGAGCAAATCTCAGAGATGTAGCAAAAGTCGCGGGCGTATCGGTCGCCACGGTGTCTCGGGTCATGAATGAGCCCGGCGTGGTAAAGAAAGACACGCTGGAAAAGGTTCAGGCCGCGATTGCCCAGCTTAAATTCGTTCCCAGCGCCGCCGCGCGGGCGATCAATTCCGGACGGACCCGGTTTGTCGGAGCGTTGGTGCCCACTCTGGACAATGCGATCTTTGCCCGCTTCCTTGCAGCACTCGAACGCACCTTGTCTGAACACCAGCTGTCCCTTGTTGTGGCCACAACCGACTCGGACCCGGATATCGAGGCCGAAAAAGCGAAAAGCCTGGTGGATATCGGGGCCGAAGGTCTGATCATCACCGGTGCCACCCACAGCGCTGCGTTTCATGATCTGATCGAGCGGACAATGCTGCCGACCATCATCACCTCTTTCTACGATGCAGAAAACCCGCTGCCGACCATCGGATATGACAACGCGGGCGCAGCGCAACTTGCCTTGCAGCATCTGATCAATCTGGGTCACCAACACATCGCGGTTGTGCATGGCCCCACACATGACAATGACCGGACCCGGGCACGCCTATCCGGTTTGCGCGCCTTGCCCATGGCCGGTGAGTTGACAACATTCGAGACAGGTATCAGCCACCGGGGAGGGGCTGAGATCGCCAGACAGATTTGCGCCCTGCCTCAGAAGCCGGACGCCATTCTAAGCCTGTCGGACGTCGTCGCGCTTGGTGTCCTGTTTGGGCTTCAGTCCGAAGGCCTTTCCGTGCCCGGCGATGTTTCACTGGTCGGGATTGACGATTTGCCTAGCTCCGCCGCAGCAGTACCCTCCATCACAACGGTGCATCTGCCCGTGACCCAAATGGGCGAACGCGCGGCAGTCGCTCTGGCAAACTGGATATCGGAACAGAAAAGGCCGGGGTCGGAACAGCTTGAGGCGCGATTGATCGAACGGCAATCGGCCATTTCTCGCAAAACCAGCTAGGAGGCACTGTCTTCGCCGTAGTTCCGGGCCTTGGACATCTTGCCGATGCCTGGGTTGAACGAGTTGCTCGGATCGCAGCACTTGTAGTGCGCCGCCAGATCAGGCTTGGCTTTGTAGAGGTGCCCAACATTGTGCTCAGCCGGGTATTCCGCGCCGCGCTGATCGAAGAGTTCCAGCATCGCTGCCTTCAGCGCCTTTGGATCGGCACCCTTTTTGACCACGTAGTCCTGATGCATCACATGGCACATGAAATGGCCGTAATACAGCTTGTGAACCAGTTGGCTTTCAATCTCGGGCGGTAATTTCTCCAGCCAATCCTGATCGTTGCGGCGCAGCGCGACGTCCAGAGCGATAATGTCTTCGACCTCATTCGCGTGGATCGCCATATAGCGCACGGCGGCACCAGCCGCGGCAAAGCGGTGCAGACCTGCGATCTTGGCCTCAAGCGCGGTGCATTCGAAGAAATTTGCATCCCGGCCCTTTAGGAGTACGGGCAGCCAATCTCTGGCCTCGGCGATGCCGTCATCCTTCATTTTCAGGATCAGGTGATGCTCATAGCGTTCGCGGAACTCGACCATCCGTTTCGGCAGAACCCGCGGCCAGATTGAGACAGCCGCCTGCATGAACCGGTCCGTGAAGTTGCGTAAGAACGGGATGCGGCGCAGCCGCGCATCGACCGCACCCTTCAAGGCAAAAAACATTGGCAGCCGGTCAGTGCCCAGCTTGTCGATCATGACAACCGTGTCCTTGCCATAACCCGCGGTGATGTCGAATACCTCGCGCTGCATGTATTCGGCGGAAACCGGCAGCGAGTTGAACTCGGACAGGATATGCCGACGTAACGCGGCCAGATCGTCCGGACTGTTACTGCCGATGTAAAAGACCTTTTCGGCTTCGTTCTTGGGGAAGGTGTCGAGGCGCACGGCAAAGACTGCCATCTTGCCAGCCGATCCGGCGGATTCGAACAGCTTGGCCTTGTCCGCATTGAACCGCGCCGGAGTTTCGGCATCCACGTCCCGTACGATCTGCGCATAATCACTGGCCGAGGCGCGTTTGTTCGTTGCCCCCGGGTTGCGGTCGAACTTACCGGCATCCAGGCTGGTCAAAATTTCTTCGGGTGTGTTGCCGAGCTCGATGCCCAGATGGTTCACCAGCTCCAACTCGCCTGCTTCAGTGATCTGCGCGTAAACCGAAAGCTCGGTATAGACCGGCCCGCGCTCAACCAACGATCCGCCCGAGTTGTTGCACACGCCACCAACAATCGACGCGCCGATACAAGACGACCCGATCACCGAATGCGGCTCTCGCCCCAGCGGGGCAAGCATTTTCTCCAATGCAAAAAGCGTGGCACCGGGAAAGCTGACGATCTGCTCGCCATTGTTCAGCGGCACCAGAGCATCCATGCGGCGGGTGTTGATCAGCACCACTTCGCGGTCATAGCTACCCGAAGGAGTCGAGCCCTCGGTCAGGCCAGTATTGGCGGCCTGCATGATGACGATCTTGTCAGCGGCCACGCAGGCCTGCAGCACTTTCCATTGTTCCAGCAGGCTGCCGGGCTGAATGACGCACAACGCCTCGCCCTCGCCCGAGCGGAAACCGCGACGGAACCGTTCAGTAGCGCGTTCTCCGGTCAGGACGTGGCGCGACCCAACGATGGAACGAAAATGCCGGATCAGTTCATCATTAATCATGGCAGCCTTCTTTCCGGTTTAGGTGGTGCGGAAACGTATATTCTCGCGGTTCAGTTGGTCGATGCTAGTGACGCCCATCAGTTTCATGTCGCGCTCAATCTCGGCCCGCATCAGGCCCAGAGCACGTTCAACACCCGCCTGCCCTGCTGCGGCCAGCGGATACAGGTAATGCCGACCGACACCGACCGCCTTGGCGCCCAGCGACAGCGCTTTCAGAACATGCGTGCCACGCTGAATACCGCTGTCCATCATAACGTCAAGCTTGTCGCCAACCGCGTCCACAATTTCGGACAATTGGTCGAAAGGCGTGCGCGAGCCGTCCAGTTGGCGGCCACCGTGGTTCGACAGGATGATGCCAGTGCAGCCGATCTCGGCGGCCCGCTTGGCATCATCGACGGTCATTATGCCCTTGAGGCAAAACTGACCGTTCCAGTCGCGCACCATCTGCGCCACGTCGTCCCAGTTCATCGACGGGTCCAGCATGTCGGTGAAGTAGCCTCCGATCGAGCTGGCACCGCCGCCCATATCCACATGTTCCTCCAGCTGCGGCAGGCGGAACTTCTCGTGGGTGACATAGTTGATGCCCCACATCGGCTTGATCGCGAATTGGATCATTCCGCCCAGCGTCAACCGGAACGGGATCGAAAAACCGGTGCGCAAATCACGTTCCCGATTGCCGCCGGTGATGCTGTCGACGGTCAACATCATCACCTCGACACCCGCCTCTTTGGCGCGCTGCATCATTGCCGTGTTCAGACCGCGATCCTTGTGGAAATAGAACTGATAGACCTGCGGGTTTTTGTGTTTTTTACGCAGCTCTTCCAAAGACACGGTGCCCAACGAGGACACGCCGAACATGGTGCCAAATTTTTCGGCCGCTGCCGCGACGGCGCGTTCACCCTGATGGTGAAACAGACGTTGCAAAGCGGTGGGCGAGCAGTAGACCGGCATGTCCAGTTTCTGCCCCATTACCGTGACGGACATATCCACGTAAGACACACCACGCAGAACCGAGGGCAGCAGGTCGCAGCGGTCAAACGCATTGGTGTTTTCCCGATACGTCACCTCATCATCAGCACCCCCGTCGATGTAGTTGAAGATCGGCCCCGGCAGCCGTTGCTTGGCCAGCCGCCGGAAGTCGTGGAAGTTATGGCATTGGTTCAGACGCATCGGAACAGCTCCTTAATAGGCGACCGAAGGCAGCCAGGTGGCAAGGGTCGGCCATAGGAAGACCAGCGCCAGACCGGTCAGCTGCAGCAGCACGAAGGGGATGATACCCTTGTAGATATGCGTCAGCTTGATCTCGGGCGGGCAGACGCCTTTCAGATAGAACAGAGCGAAGCCGACCGGAGGTGTCAGGAAGCTGGTTTGCAGCGTCACCGCGACCAGGATCACGAACCAGACCAGCGCCGGTTCATCCAGTACGCCAAAGCCGGGGATGTCGATGCCCAGCCCGTTCACGATGGGGCGCATCAGGGGCAGCACGATCAGCGTGATCTCGATCCAGTCCAGCACGAACCCCAGCAGGAAGACGATGAACAGGATGAAGAGGACAGTACCATTGGCCCCAAAGCCGGTAGACTGAACCACGTGTTCGATCAGTTCGTCGCCACCCAGTTCACGCAGGACATACGAAAACACGGTCGCACCCAGGAAAATCGCAAAGATGTACGCGGTGGTATTGAAGGTCGACACCAACACATTCCACAGCTTGGTGAAGGTCAGCTTGCGATAACCCAGTGCCAGCAGCGTCGCACCCAAGGCACCAATGCCCGAGGCTTCGGTCGGCGTGGTCAAACCGGCAAAGATCGAACCCAACACGGCCAGGATCAACATCAGGGTCGGGATGACGGCGATCATCACGTCCTTGACGGCAGCCCAGTCGGGGGCTTTCGCACCCTCCGGCACGGGCGCCGCATCACGCTTTACCAGCGCAAGGATGAAGATATAGGTCAGGTACAGGCCGCCGATGATCACACCGGGGAAAACAGCGGCCATGAACAGGTCACCAACCGACAAGGCCATCTGGTCGGCCATGATCACCAACATGATCGACGGTGGGATCAGAATGCCCAGCGTACCGGATGCCGAAACCACGCCAGCCGCCAGTGTCGGTTGATATTTCTGCTGCATCATCGAGGGCAGCGACAGCACGCCCAGCAGCACCACGGATGCACCGATGATGCCCGTGGAGGCCGCCAGAATGATACCGATCAGGGTCACCGTGATCGCCAGACCACCGCGAACAGTGCCGAAGAGACGCTGCATTGAAGACATCAGACGCTCGGCCACACCGGATTCGTCCAGCATAAGGCCCATGAAGATGAACATTGGCAGCGCGACCAGAACCGCGTTGGACATGGTCGCATAGACCCGGTTCACGACCGCGCCGAGGGTCAGGTAATCCAGCCCGGTAAGGGTTCCTTCCAGACCTGTCCACAGCATCAGATCGTTGTCGAACAGATAGGCCAGACCGCAATAGGCGACACCCACACCGGCCAGAACCCAAGCCACCGGGTAGCCGGTGAACAACAGCGCGATAAAGGTCAGGAACATCGCGATGACCAGTTTTTCCTCGGTCGTTTCGACCAGGAAAGTCAGGCCGACGCAGACAGCGGCAAAGACCGCCAGCACCAGCAGGATACGGCGCAGCGATGCACCTTCGCGCTCGGTCTCCGGTCCATACAGCAACGCGTGCCCGTCATGGATCAGCCGTGCCAACGCGGCCAGAGCCAGAAGAACAAAACTGATGGGAATTACCGCCTTGAATGCCCAGCGTGCCGGCAGACCCGTGGGGCTGTCCGACCGTTCGTTGACACGTAAGCTCTCGTAGAAATAATCATACCCCTGATCGATCATCAGATAGATGAACGGGGTCAACAGGGTCAGGATGCCGATCACCTCTATCACCCGCTGCGCGCGGCGCGACAGTTGCATATGCAGCACGTCAACGCGCACATGGCTGTCCGTGATCAAGGCATAGGAAATACCGATCATCGTGACGATGCCGTAGAAATGCCACTGGATCTCATCCAGCTTGGGATAGTTCTGGCTGAACAGGTAGCGCAGCGAGACCTGAGAGAAAATCGCTCCTATCAGGAGCACATTTGCCCACATGACCACATGGCCTACCGCCTTGACGCCAGTGTCGATGGCGACAGCAATCTTCTGGCGGTCTGTCTCGGGGTGCTCCAGGATGCCTTCATAGGCTTCGACCGGATCGTTGAGGTTCTTTTGGCTGTCCATGGTCATTCCTCGCTCAGCAGCCCGACGTGCGGGCAGTGATTGGTTAGAAATTCCGAATAAGAAGGAAATGGGCCGGAGCGGCGGTTTCGACCGCCCCGGCATCGTCAGTGAGGGAGGTTACTGACGAGGGAGGAAAGCGTTCGTTTTCCAGAGGTCATAGCCGTCACGGAACTCGTCCATATCGGCCAGAACCTGTGCAAAGAAGGCGTCATTGGCAGCTTCTTCAGCAGCAACCTCTTCCCAGGTTGCACGGAACGTATCCAGCATCTCGGGCGACCATTGCTTGATGGTGACGCCGTTGTTTTCAACGTTGTCGATCAGAGCCGCGTGCTGAATGGCTTCGCCTTCGGCAAAGCTATCCGCCATTGATGCCTTACAAGCGTTTTCGATGATCGCTTTGTGCTGATCGCTGGATTCATTCCAGACGTCCTTGTTGATCAGCAGTTCAAACACGGTCGCTTGCTGGTGCCAGCCGGGGAAGTAGTTGAATTTCACCAGCTTGTGGAAGCCCAGACGCGCGTCGATGGCAGGCATCGAGAACTCGGTCGCGTCGATGGCGCCTTTTTCCAGCGCGGGGAAGATTTCACCACCCGGCAGCAGCGAGGTTGCAACGCCCAGTTTCTGCATCACTTTACCGCCAAGACCAAAGAAACGCATCTTCAGACCATTCAGGTCTTCGGGTGAGTTGATCTCGGTTGCGAACCAACCCGAGGTTTCCGGGGCAATGATGGCGCAAGGCAGAACGTGAACGTTGTAACCTGCCTGATCGTACATCTCTTGGTACAGTTTCAGACCGTTACCATAGTACATCCACGCCATGTATTCGCCAGCCTCGGGGCCGAACGGAACGGCCGAGAACAGCGGCGCGGACGGAATTTTACCTGCCCAGTAACCAGCAGTGGTGTAGCCCGAATTGATCTTGCCGGTGGAAACGGCGTCAAGGATTTCGAACGGCGGAACAAGTTTGCCTGGCTCGTACACTTTCATCTTCAGCGTCCCGCCCGACATCAGGTCCAGCTGCTCGGCCACGCGCGGGATCGGCGAGCCAAGGCCCGGCAGTTCCGTCGAGAATGCGATCGGGGTTTTCAGCAGTAGCTTGTCAGCGGCGACCGCGGGTGCGGCCAGCAGGCTGGCGGCCACGGCGAGGCTCGTCAGGGTCTTCTTCATGAATTCTCCTCCAGTTTGGTCAGGGCTTCCACCCCAATCAGCGGCGCAGGCTCTTCCAGCGCCTCTCCGGTGGTAAACTAACTTTACCAGTCTCAACCAGTCAACAATTTTGTTTACCACTGGCTTTTTCCAGCAGGAGAGATCGTGCATCAGGATCGATGTTAGCAATTACCATTCTTCAGCTACTAAGGGTCGAAACCGTCTGTATTTTTGTTCTTTTTCATCCTACTACGTTCGCTGTCAGAACAGACGTGGTTTGCTTGTTTTTTTTGCCGAATATGGTTATATTTATTTACCAACACCCCTAATTCTGTCACCAAGCGGAGGCGCGGAACCATGAGCCCCACAGCGATTTTTGAACCGGTCGGACACGAATCGCTGGCCGAGGCCGTCGTCGCCCAGATCGAGGATCTGATCGCATCCGGCATCCTGAAGCAGGGTCGCAAACTGCCCTCGGAACGTGATCTTGCCGAAATGCTGCGCGTGTCACGCCCCAAACTGCGCGAGGCTTTGGCGGCTTTGGAAGAACGCGGACTGGTCACCACACAACATGGCGAGGGTACTTTTGTCGCCGCCCTGACCGGTCAGGCGATGATGCCCGCTCTGCTGGCGCTGTACGAACGGCACGAACCCGCCTTTTTCGATTATCTGGAATATCGGCGCGAGCAAGAGAGCTTTGCCGCCCGCCTTGCTGCGCAGCGGGCGACCAAGGCGGATAAAGAGCGGATCGCAGAAATTCTGGCCGAAAATGAACGGGCCTGGCAGGAGAATGACACCAAAGCCGCGCAAGAAGCCGATTTTGCGCTGCATACGGCAATCGTGGATGCCAGTCAGAATGCAACCCTGATCCACATGATGGCCTCGATCTATGAACTCACACGCAAGGGTGTGTTCTACAATCGCGATTTCCTGAAGACGATCGACGGCACCGGCGAGCAATTGCTGGCCCAGCATCTGGAATTGGGCAAAGCAGTAATCGACGGCGATGAGGCGCGCGCGGCAAAAGCCGCAGTCGATCATATCGACTTCGTCGAAGAGTCGTTCAGACTGGGGATCGAACGCAATCGCCGCGAAGCGATGGCTGAGAAACGCCGGATGCTGTCAGAACGATAACGACCACACCTGTATGGGATCATGTGTAGTCGTTAGCCGGAATGCGCTGTGACGCGAAACGCCTCGATCCCCTGCCCCAGTTCTATCAAAGCGCGGCAATAGCGCGAGATAATCAAGGTTTCTTAACCCAACATCCTTCCGTCGGAAACCAACCACGAGTTTAGCAAGTTGGGTACCCGCTATCGTTACATCGACAATATCCAGACAGAAAAACGTGATAGCCGAGGCGCTAGCGTTTTCTCAAATGCCCAGCCTGTCATGGCAAGAGATCGGACACTTTGCTGAAACCTGCCAGGTCGAACCCAAATGAGATCGGGTCTCCGACCCTGTTTTTGCCTTCGACCGTCAACTGATCGCCAGCCCGCATCGCTGACATCCAGTCCGGTGAGACGGGGGAACGGGCAAAACAGCCCTGCGCTTCGCAGGTCAGGAAGTCCAGACGCGCAACTTCGGCGCCATCGACCTTGGCGACCAGCCCTTCGGAAAACAGCAGGCCAAACGGCAGGGTCAGCACGGTCTCGGTCTCGTCCTTGCCTGCGGGTTTCACAAACGCAATAGAGGTAAGCCTCTGGTTGTTCTCCGTCAAAACGATGCTTTGGGTCATTTCGCAGATCAGCTCGGTGCCGTTGACCAGATTGCTGCAATTGACCGACCACAATGGCGCGTCGTTCTCCTGTGCGGCAAGCGGAACCGCCAATCCCAATGAGGCCCCCAAAGCGCAAATCCAAGTTCTCATACTGCTGTCCCTCATTGATTAGAATTGTACCCCAAGACCAAGGCCGACCTGCAAGGCCTCGGTCGAGTCTCCGAACATATGGTCGAGGCTCAGGTTGATAAAGCTGCTGTCGTCCAGTGCGAACAGTCCCAGCCGGGCTGAAACCAGCCCGTGTGTATCGCCGATATAGCTGGTATTCGAGAACCCGCCATCGGCGGCGCTGGCGCCCGCGAACCCGGCACTGACCGAAACGGTGTCGTCCGATGAAATGATGGCACCGGCCCGCAAACTTGCGCGCAGTTTCTGCGAGGCGCTCAGGACCTGTTCGGTGCCGATCTCCAGCGATGGCGTCAGCGAATAGATCATCTCGCTGTTGTCTTGCAGGACAATCCCCGACAGGGTTGCGTCGCCGTTGCTTTCGGTTGCCAGGCGCGTAGCATCTACTGCGATCTCGGGTCGCAAGTAAGAGCTGCCACCGGCAAACCTGTGGTCATAAGCAAAGCTCAGCCGCAGATTCTGGTGGTTCATCTTGTGCTTGGTCGAGCTAACGCCAACGGTGTCTACAACGTTCCCGTTCGGCAGCACGCCACTGATCCCACCGGCCCTGAGCGTATCATAGTCCGACCAACCGGCGGACAGCATGGCGGCAAACTCCCATGCACCGGTGTATTTGGTCAGCGACGCACCCAGATTGAACCGGTCACCGGTTGCATTGTACTGCGATCCGTTGCGCAGGCTGATCCGGTCATAGCCCACTGCAAACCCGGCATAGAGTTCATCCCCGACTGGCAGACGGACACCGGCGGATAGGTTGGTGTTATTAATGTCCAGCTCATCGTAAATGCCCGTTTGATCCCGGTCGTAGAAAGACCTTCCTCCGGAGAACCAGACACAATTGCGCGGATCGTCACCGGCCTGATAGTCGGTAAATCGCTCGCAATTGTGCAGGGTATCCGCAAACACCCGGGTACCGTAATAGGCGTCCACCGCATCCGAGGCGTAATCCCCCACGGTCAGTCCGTCGATCGCGGCGATGACATCAGCCTCGGACATCATGTTGCCAATCAGCGCAAACAACTCGCCTTGCGCGGCCGACCCCTGCCCGTTCAGGACCTGATTGATGTAATTCCCAACAGCCGTTTGGTTCGCGTTCATGTTGGTGGTCGAGTAGTCCGGCGTGATCACCAGATCAATCGAGCTTCCGTCCGAAGTCGAACCGTTCAGGCCAATCGAGTAATCCAGCACCACGGTGTCCTGAATTGTCGTGCCCGCATCCGCCGCCGTGCCATCCGGGTTGACGATGACCAGCGGCAAGGCCCGTTCCAGCGTGTTCAACTGTGGCAACAGAGTGCCGCCCATTGTGGCATCGCCGGTGACATTGACCAGATCGCTGTCGCCCCCCGAAGCCCCCGAGGTTAGGAAATATACGTCAAAGACCGAGCTTGCCGTTGCGCCGAAGGCGAGGCTCCCGGTCAGGTTCGTGGTTTGACTGACGTTACCGGCAAAGACAAAGTCGCCCGCCTGAACACTCGACGTAAAGTCCGTGTTCAAGCCCCAGTTCGCGCCCAGAACAAAGTCGCCGTTCACCTGCATCACCCCGGCGGCGCCCAGGTTGATCGTATCCAGCGCATAGAAAGCGCCTCCGTCCTCGACAGTCAGGCTGTTGATGCCCGCGCCAAGGTTTAGGTTGCCAAGCGCTGCGCCCGCAAGCGAGACCTGTTCGTTTCCGTCACCGCCATTCATCAACTGGTTGTTACCAGCGAGCAGAACCGTGTTCTCCGACAGAGTCAGCGCATTGTTTGCACCACCGTCCACAATGATCGAGGCAACGGCGTCCGCCTGCCCTGTGCCGCCCATGACGACACCATCGAGCCCCAGCGTAATGGCACCCGCCCCGTTGCGCCCTTCGGATTGCGCCAGAACGCCGATGCCGCCTTCGCCGACCGACAGGATGTTGCCAGTCAGTGCCATGTCGATGGCACCGCCGATCCCAGCACCGCCCGCGGACCCGCGGAAGACCGAGTCCACCATGCCGCCACCGCCGCCCAGCGACTGCGCGACAACGCCAATCGCGTTCTCTCCGGTCGTCACGATGTTTCCGGCCTGGGTAAACCCGATATCGCCGCCGTCACCGCCATTGTTGGCCGAAAGGTCCACGGTAACCCGGCTAGCCTCCATGTCGGTCGAGACAAGGCCACCACCGCCGCCGATGCTCTGAATGACAAACCCGTGCGATCCGTTGCCGCTGGTGGTCACGTCACCGGTATTGGCGAAATCAACATCGCCGCCGTCGCCGGTCGAACCGTCCTGCGCACCCAGCGTCACGTCAGCCTGCCCCAGGCCCGAGATGACGACCTCTCCGCCACCCGCTCCGATGCTCTGGATGCTCTGGCCAAAGGAGCGATTTCCGCTGGTGAACACGTTGCCGTCCAGCGTCAGGGTGATACCGCCGCCATCATTGCTAAAGCTGGGGTCAGATCCCAGGATCACCGACGCGGCCTTGTTCGTATCGACCGCTCCGGTACTGTTCAGCACCAGCTTGCCGCCGCCCCCGCCAATGGATTGCGCCGAGCCTGCAGACGAGAACGCACCATCGGTACCCACATCGCCCGTGCGGCTGCCATTCACATCTCCGCCGCCGGCGTCATCGGTGTCAATCGCACCCAGACGCGCAGTGATGTCGATGCCGTCGCCATCCTGCACATCGACATTGGTCGCCGCGGTGCCGCCGCCGCCGCCAACACTCTGCAGCATCAGGGCTGTTGATCTGTCGCTGGTCGTGGCGATGTTGCCGGTATGCGACTGCGCAACCTGACTGCCCGCCATACCCGAAACGTCATCACCACCCAGGGCGATATCGCTGTTGACGACAGAGCCGGTCGCGCCACTCGTCGTGGTGGTGAAATCGACAGTTGTATCGACATTACCACCGCCGCCGTTCACGGACTGGGCAAACACCGCTTGGCTGCCTTCACCGTTTACAAGGATGTCGCCAGTCGAATTGACCGTCACGGTGCCCACCGAACCGGTGGACCCTTCGCGCGCGCCAAGGGCCTGCGAAATCGTGTAGTCCAGCGCCGAGACCAGCGGGGAAGATACCGAATACCCGGCATTGCCACCGCCGCCGCCAACGGATTGCGCATAGATACCGAACCCGTTTGTGGCATTGACGACTATGGCGCCTGTGTGGTTGACCGTGACGTCTCCGCCATCTGCACCATCTCCTCCGGACCCGCCAATGGCGATCTTGGAATAGGACTTGCCGGTCATGGTGTTCTTGAGGTCATTCACATCCATGGCAACGGCCAGACCGCCATTGCCACCGCCGCCACCAACGGATTGCGCCATGATGCCATAGGCTCCGGCGCCATCCACCCGGATATCGCCGCTGTTCGTGACCACCACGTTGCCCGCAACATTGCCACTGCCGCCCGAACCGCCGATGTTCAGCTGCGCGGTCGGAGAGCTGCTGTCCCCGGTCTTGAGCCGCACCGTGCCCGTGATCGAGCTGCCGCCGTTACCGCCGCCACCACCAATGGATTGCGCAAAGATGCCGTGAGCTCCGGCTCCTGTGGTCACGATTGTCCCGGCATTGGTCACCGACACGGCGCCACCAATTCCGCCGGTACCGCCCGAACCGCCCAGACCGAATTGCAATGCCCGCCGTGTGCTGGCCTCGGCCCCGCCATAGCGGCCATCCACCGAAATCGTCGAGCCGCCATTGCCGCCCCCGCCACCGATCGATTGTGCAAAGATGCCGTGGCTTTCGGTACCGGTGGTCAGGATCGTGCCATCGGTTTCGTTGACAACGGTCACAGTGCTGCCAGCCCCGCCGGTTCCACCAGTGCCACCGATCAAAATGGCATTCGTTGTTGCCCCGTCCGAAGACCGACCCAGAATGATGTTGCGCACCTGTTGCGCGTCACCACCGCCGCCGCCAACCGACTGCGCATAGATACCAATCGATTTGTCGCCCGTGGTCTGGATCAGGTCACGGTTGGTTACGGAAACTGCCGCCGACGTCGCGCCCGTACCACCATTGCCGCCGATGGACAGGGTCGCCGTGTTGCCGATCTCCTTGCGCAGGCTGATGATGCGGTTTTCTACCACACCACCCATGCCGCCGCCGCCACCAACGGACTGGGCGTAGATTCCGTGCGACATGGTGCCTTCGGTGGTGATGATCCCGTCACTGACCACGGTCACGGTGTCCGAGGTCATGCCGTCACCTCCGGTGCCGCCAATATTGATCGACGCGGTTGTGCCCACCGTTGACGGATTGACCACGGCCTTGATCGTGTCGAGGTTCGACTGACCGGCCTGCACCATACCACCGGTGCCACCTGCACCGCCGATGGATTGCGCCATCAAGCCGACCGAGCGTTCTCCGAACGTGGCTATTCGCGCCGTGTTGGTCACATCGACCTTGCCACCCACGCCGCCGCTGCCACCAGTGCCACCGATTGAAAGCGCAACCGAGATGCCCTTACCGGCCGAGTTGCTGGCCTTGCCACCCGTTCCGCCACCGCCACCAACGGATTGCGCAAACACACCATGTGCATCCGTACCTTGCGTGACCACTGTACCCGCAACCACCGAGGTCACATCGCCGGCTGCGCCGCCGGTGCCGCCTTCAAGACCCACCGACAGGCTGGCTTTGTTGCCCTTGCTATCTCCGGTTTTTGGCGTGCCGATGCTGACCGAGGTCGAAGACGAGTTGCCTCCGCCATTGCCAATGGACTGCGCGAAGAACCCATAGGACCGGTTGCCCGCGGTGCTGATGATCCCGTTCGAGCTGGCATATACATCACCACCGCTGCCGCCAGTGCCGCCGGTCCGGCCGATCTGAATGTTGACGTTTCCGCCATCCACCGAGGTCGAGGCCGAATTGTAACCCGCATTACCGCCGCCACCGCCAACGGATTGGGCGAACAGGCCATGGGAATCCGCTCCGAGTGTGGAAATATCGCCGGTATTTCGAACGTCGACCGAACCGCCGATTCCGCCCTCACCCGTACCGCCACCAATAGCCAGACCAAAACCCTTGTTGGTCGCATCCGAAGCCAGCTCATAGGTCATGCCGAGATTCAGGGCCGCGTTGCCGCCACCACCGCCGATAGACTGACCAAAGACGCCGTGGCTGCCGTCCTGCTTGGTGAGGATATCGCCGTAGTGGTCGATATCCACCGTGCCGCCATCGCCGGCGGTTCCGGCATCGCCACCGATGGCAACCACAGCCGAAACGCCGGTTTTGTTGCCAGAAGAATCTGCCGGGTTGGTTTTGCCTTCCAACTCGTCCAGCACCTTGTTGTAATTGGCGATAACCGAGTCATCGACGCCGGAATTGGTCGGTGTCTTGCGATCGGTTGAATCACCGGTGCCGCCATTACTTTGGCCGCCGGTGGTCTTGCTGATGCCCACAACCGCGTTAATGCCGGCGTCGCCGCCGCCGCCGCCGATGCTGGACGCCTCGATCCCGTGCGAGCCGACGCCATCGGTCACGATGGTGCCCGCCGCAATAGCGGCAGTACCGCGCGCGACGGTCACATCGCCCGCATCTCCGCCGCCGCCGCCAAAGCCGCCGATGCCCATGGCAATGGGCGAGCTGTCCTTGGTGCCGACAAACGTCGCATTGATCCCGCCGGTGCCACCACCGCCGCCGATGCTTTGGGCAAAGATACCGCGGGCGTGGTAACCGTTGGTCGCAATACTACCGGTTTGCGTGACCGATACGTTCCCTGCATGCGCCCCGGTGCCACCATGACCACCAAGACCACCGACAATGCTCAGGTCGGTCTTGCCGTCAGAATTATTGGAGTCCCCGTAGTTCAACTGCCCGGTTACGTTCAGCGCGCCGTTGCCGCCGCCGCCCGCGATGGATTGGGCCAGAACGCCGTGCTTCCAGTTACCGGCGACCGAAACAGTGCCGGCATGGTTAACGGTTACATCGCCCGAGACGTTACCGTCACCACCGAAACCGCCGACACCGAAGGTGACCGAGGGGATCTTGCCGTCCTTGCTCAACGCGATACCGCCCGACACGTTCAAGCCGCCATTGCCGCCACCGCCGCCGATGGACTGCGCCATCAGACCAGCCGAGCCATCAGTATCGGGTTTGTCTTCGTTGAAGACACCCATGTCGATGAACAGTCGCTCCAACCCGAAGCTTGAGGCAAGTTCTTCGGTCTCATCCACAATCGTGTCGCCCAGGAAGTCGCGCAGCTTGTCTTCAAAGGTGGTGGTATTGGGGATCGAGATATCATCCGGGTTCGTCGTCACGGTGATATCCGCCTGCGATGTCACGGTGACGTTGCCCGCCTTGCCGCCATCGCCCGCGAACCCTCCAACACCGACGATCAGAGAGCTGTCGGACACGATCCCGCCGGAAACGTTCAGGCCGCCATTGCCGCCGCCGCCGCCAAGCGATTGCGCCAGCAGGCCGGATTGCCCGGTGCCATGCGCCATGATCGTGCTGCCTGCGCCGATATTCACATCGACATTCCCGGCATCACCGCCACCGCCACCAAAGCCACCGACACCCACGACAACGGCATAAGACTTGCTGCTGTCTGTCTGACCTGCCCCGGGTTTGCCGCTGATCGCGATGCCGCCGGACACGTTTGTGCCCCCATTGCCGCCGCCGCCACCCAGCGACTGCGCGATAATCCCGCTGGCGCCTTTGCTTTCATCCACGGCAAACGAGCCGTCGGGTTGCTTCACCATTGGCACCGCCTGCAGATTGCCGGTGTAGTCCAGGTCAACGTCGCTGGCATTACCGCCCGACCCGCCAAAGCCACCAACACCCGCCGCTACCGAGAAGATCGTGTCCGAACCGGATGGCTTGGTCAGCGCCAACGAACCCGAGATGTTCACGCCACCGGTGCCACCGCCGCCACCAAGGCTCTGTGCCAGCAAGCCATGCGACCCGTCACCCGCGGTCACAACGTCGCTTTGAACATCCAGTGTCACCGCCCCGGCATTGCCGCCGCCGCCGCCAAAGCCGCCAAGACCCAAAGCAACCGCCGCGCCGGATTTGCCCGTCAGATTCACCGCACCCGAAACGTTCAGGCCGCCATTGCCGCCGCCACCGCCAACGGATTGCGCCATGACACCGATACTGTCCGCGCCTGTCGTAACCACCGAGGTTGTGCCGCTGCTATCTGTGGCAGACCGCAAAGTGCTGATCACATCACCCGCATTGCCCGCGCCGCCGCCGAAACCACCAACGCCCAGGCTGACCGAGCCACCATTTTCCTGGCTGATGCCCAACGAGGCCGAGATATTCGTGCCGCCATTGCCGCCACCGCCACCAAGGCTCTGCGTCAGAATGGCCGTGCTTCGATCGCCGCCGGTGGAGACACCGCCCGTGACGGTCGATTGCACCAGCGCCCCGGCATCTGCACCGCCGCCGCCGAATCCACCAACCCCGATAGCCACAGCCGCGTTGGCCGACCGGGACAGGGACAAGGCCGCCGAAATGTTGGTGCCACCATTGCCACCTCCGCCCCCAAGACTCTGGGTCAGAATGCCGACCGAGTCGTCGCCGGTCGTCGTGACATTGCCCGTGACCTGCTGCGTGACGTTTTCGGCCGCGCCGCCATCACCGCCGAAACCGCCAACACCGATCCCCAGACCACCCGAATAGTTGCTGGCCACCGAAATCGCACCGGAGATATTCGTAGCACCATTGCCGCCACCGCCGCCGAGGCTCTGCGCGACGATCCCGGCCGAACGTGTGCCAGTGGTGCTGACGTTGCCGTCGAAAGTACTGTCGATCACGCCACTGGTACCGCCATCGCCACCAAAGCCGCCCACACCGATGCCCGCCGCGCCCGACCCGGTGCGCGCAATGCTCAGCGCGCCCGAAATATTGACGCCACCATTGCCGCCACCGCCACCGACGGACTGCACTAGAACACCGGTTGCGTTGTCGCCGCTCGTGGTGACGTCTCCGGTGACCGAGCCCGTTGCCGCGCTCGCGTTGCCACCGTCGCCACCGGACCCGCCGATACCAACGCCAATTGCGCCGCCGCCCGTACCCGAGATGTTCACGGCGGCCGAGACATTCAATCCTCCGTTGCCGCCACCGCCCGCAGCGGATTGCACCAGAACGCCGCCAGAGTTGTCGCCTGCAGTGACGACATTGCCCACAACCGTACCGGTCGCTGTATTCGCGTTACCTCCGTTGCCGCCGCTGCCGCCAAGCCCGACGGATGCTCCGCCACTGCCTTTACCGGCAACCGTTACCGTGGCCGAGACGTTCATGCCACCATTGCCGCCACCGCCACCAAGGCTCTGCACGATGACGCCACCGGACTCGTCGCCCTGCGTCGAGACATTGCCGTTCAGGGTGGCTTCAGCCGCGCCGCCGTTGCCGCCAGTGCCGGATGCACCACCCAGACCCACCGACGCACCGCCAGAGCCAGTGCCCGCTGCAGCGACTGCGACCGAGATATTCATACCACCGTTACCACCGCCACCTCCGACAGACTGCGCCAGCAAGCCGGTCGAGGTTTCGCCCAGCGTCACAAGGTTGCCGGTGACATCTGCGGTGACTGCCGAAGCATCGCCACCACCGGTTCCGCGACCCCCCAGACCCACGGCAGCCGCTCCGGATCCCGTACCCGCGCCGCCGACTGAGGCCGATACATTGAAACCACCGTTGCCGCCGCCGCCACCGATGGATTGAGCGACGACTGCATTGGATTGTGCGCCTTCGGTTTGCACGCTGTTGGCAACGGTCAGATCGACAACACCGCCCGTGCCGCCACCGCCGCCGGATCCACCCAAACCAACACTGATTGCGCCCGATCCCGTGCCAGCCCCGGCAAGTGCAGGCGAGACGTTAAAGCCGCCGTTACCACCACCGCCGCCAACGGACTGCGCCAAAATGCCCACCGAAGCATCGCCCTTGGTCACGACATTCGCCGTGGTGCTAGCCGTGACCAGACCGCCGTTACCACCGCCATCACCCGAACCTCCCAGCCCGACAGACACCGACCCCGCGCCGGTTCCCGCGCCAGATACAGTCGGCGAGACGTTGAACCCGCCGTTGCCACCGCCACCACCGAGGGACTGCGCGACAAAACCACTAGACGCGAAACCATCGGTCAGGATGGTTCCGTTCGAAGTCAGCGTGACATTACCGCCATTGCCGCCCGTGCCGCCCGATCCGCCCAACCCGACGCTGACGGCACCGCTGGCCGTGCCTGCGCCCGACAGAACCGGGGCCACGTTGAAGCCACCGTTGCCGCCGCCGCCGCCAATGGACTGCGCCACGACACCCGACGATTGGTCGCCCCGGGTTTCAACAGCGTTATTCGACGTGGCGATGACGGTGCTGCCGTCACCTCCACCCGCGCCCGCGCCACCCAGACCAACCGACACGCCGCCCCCGGCTGTGCCCGATCCCTGCACTGACGCGCTGACGTTGAAACCGCCGTTGCCGCCACCGCCCCCGATGGATTGCGCCAAGAAGGCCGTGGCCGAGTCGCCTTGAGTCAGGATGGTTCCGCCCGAGGTCAAATTGACCGCGCCACCATTCCCGCCACCCGCACCAGTGCCGCCTAGCCCGACGCTTACCGCACCGCTGGCCGTTCCCGCACCTGCCCCGGTGCCCGAAACGTTAAAGCCGCCATTGCCGCCGCCACCACCAATGGATTGAGCAACCACGCCCGAGGAACGGTCTCCGGCCGTAACAATGGAATTCGTTGTGGTCAGATTGACAGATCCGCCCGTCGCGCCGGTACCGCCGTCGCCACCAAGGCCGACAGATACTGCACCACTGGCGACGCCTGCGCCAGCCAATGACGCGCTGACGTTGAAACCGCCATTACCACCGCCGCCGCCAACGGATTGCGCAAGAACGGCGGTGGAATCCGCTCCACCCGTGCTGACGGTTCCGGTCACGCGACCGGTAACGGATTTCCCGATGCCGCCGCCTGAAGCGTCACCGCCAAGGCCCACTGTGACAGCTCCGCCACCCGCACCGGCCCCTGCGATCCCGGCCGTGACGTTGAAGCCTCCGTTGCCGCCGCCACCACCGATGGACTGGAACACCACGCCGCTTGAACTGTCGGACAGCGTTGTGACATTGCCCGCGACCTGACCTTCGACCACGCCGCCATCGCCGCCTGTAGCCCCGTTACCGCCAAGTCCGACACCGATGGACCCCGCTCCGGCCCCCGCTGCCGCGACACCTGCGGTGACGTTGAAGCCGCCATTGCCGCCGCCACCGCCAATGGATTGGATCACAACACCGGTCGAACGCGCGCCCTCGGTCCGGACATCGCCGTTGACGCGCACGCCCGTGACGGTTCCACCAATGCCGCCGCTGCCGCCGTCGCCACCAAGGCCCACATCCACAGTCCCCGCACCCGCGCCACCTGCCGCGAGACCTGCCGCGACACTAAAGCCACCGTTGCCGCCGCCGCCGCCAATGGACTGCACGACGACCGCTCCGGAATCATCTCCGCGCGTGGTGACATCCGCATCGACCTGCGCGGTAACGGTTCCCCCGGCCCCGCCGCCGCCAGCTTTGCCGCCAAGACCGACGCTCACCGATCCGGCCGCCGCGCCGCCGATGTCGGCGCTGGCTCCGACGGCATAGCCGCCATTGCCGCCGCCGCCGCCGACAGACTGCGCTACAACTCCGCTGGAAAACGCACCACTGGTCTCGATCGAATTGCCGCCCGCGATCAGAGTAACGTTGCCCCCGGTTCCGGCACCGCCACCGTCACCGCCAACACCAACGTTGATTCCAACGGCCGCACCGCCGCTTGCGCTGATCCCGGCCGCGATGCTGCCGCCGCCGTTGCCGCCGCCGCCGCCGACCGATTGCGCGATTATCCCACTGGAATTCGTACCCGTCGTGGTGACATCCGCCTTGGTATAAACCTGCACAAGACCACCATTCCCGGCACTACCCGCCTGACCACCGATCCCGACCGAGACATTGCCCGAGAACAGAGCCGAGGCTCCTCCGGTCGCAGCAACGGCCAGACCGCCATTACCGCCCCCGCCGCCAACGGACTGGAACAACATACCGGTCGAGCGGTTGCCAGTGGTGACCACTGTGCCCTCAAACCCAGCCGCCGTCGCAATACCACTGCTGTTGAACTGGCCGACCGTAACCGACCCGCCCTTGCCACCTGAACTGCCGTCGCCGCCTACACCAACGGCCAATGAGCCGGACACCGGCCCACCGGACACGGCAACCGACACGGCGTAGCCGCCGTTGCCGCCGCCACCGCCGACCGATTGCAGCATGACACCGATGGAATCGTCCCCCCCGGTCTGCACCGAAGCCGCGCCGCTGCCACTAAGCGTGACCGTTCCGCCATCTCCGCCGTTACCTGCCGAACCGCCAACCGAAACCGAAGCCGCACCAAAGGCCCCTACAGCGACTGACACGGCACCGCCGCCATTGCCGCCGCCGCCACCAACAGATTGCGCGAACACACCTGCCGAACGATCGCCCGAGGTTTGAATCGCCGAAGGCTGGCTGCCGTCGGTGTTGGACAAGGTGACGTTGACATTTCCGCCGGTTCCGCCAGCACCACCCTTACCGCCAATGGCCACGCCGACAAATGCCCCAACCGAACCGGACGAGCCGCCATTACCACCGCCACCACCGATGGACTGGGCCAGAATGCCCATCGCATCGTCACCGGACGTGGTGATTATGCCGTCATTTACAATGGTCACAGTCGAACCGCTGCCGCCGCCGCTGCCGTTGCCGCCGACAGACACCATGCCTCCGGACGAGCCGCCATCACCACCGCCGCCGCCGATGGACTGCGCGATAACGCCGCGGGCGCCGTCTCCGCCAGTCACGATACGCCCGTAGTTGCTGACGCTGACCGCCGCACCCGTGCCGCCTCTGGACCCGGTGCCGCCGATGGCGACCAGACCGAAAGAGTTCGCCCCCGTACCGCCACTACCGCCAATGGATTGCGCCATGACACCGTCGGCACCTGTACCTGAGGTCAAAACGCTGCCGCTGCCCTGTACCGTAACGCTGACAGTATTGCCGCTACCACCATTCGAGCCTACACCGCCCAAAGACAGAGACACCAGACCGCCCGCTGTTCCGCCCGAACCGCCGCCACCGCCGATGGACTGCGCGACGATCCCGCGTGCAAAGTCTCCCTGCGTTTCAATTGCACCGCGATGCGAAACCGAAACCTGACCGCCATTGCCGCCATTGTCCGCGCCGCCGATCAATGAGACCAGAAGGTTGCCGCTGGTCCCCGCAGATCCACCCGAACCGCCAATGGACTGGGCGTAGATACCATTTGCGAAGTCTCCGGTCGTCAGGATGCTGCCAGTTGACGCCGTGTTGACCGTCACCCTGCCACCACTTCCACCATAGCCACCATCACCGGAAGACCCGACTAATCCCCATTGCGATCCGCCATTGCCGCCATTGTTGGAAACACTCAGCGCATAGATTCCGTCTGCAGAATCTCCGCTTGTCGAAATCGTACCCCGCTGGGTGACCGTCACATTGCCGCCGTCGGCCGAATGCCCGCCGGTGCCCCCGCCCGGCGCCGCAAATCCGCTGCCGCCGTTACCTGCCTTACCGCTGCGGCTGAATGCGAAGATGCCGTCATTGCCATCGCCAGATGTTTGAATCGTACTACTGGTGGCCTGAGTTGCGTTGACCGTTCCGCCCTTGCCGCCATCACCACCATCGCGACCGCTCCAGAAACTCAGGTACGAATCTCCGCCACTACCCCCGTTCCCACCGACACTGCCAACTTGCCAGCCGATGTTGCTGGTGGCATTGACGTCGCTTGTCAGTGTCTTAGTCTGAGTTGGACCATTGGATCCATTACCGCCCGAGCTTGGCGGCACAACCAATGCGCCATCACGTCCATTACTGCCATTCTGCCCGTAAACAACCTGGTTCACACCGTTGGGCCCCGAGACATCCTCGGGCGGGGTCACTGTGCCCGGGGTACCGGAACTGTTGAAGTTGCTGTTGTACTGCGAAAGGGTCAGTTGCGTCGACAAACTGGCGGTGCCGGACGCGCCAGAATTGCTGATTTGCGCCGTTGTCCCTGCAATGGAAACAATATTAAAAGCCAGCGGGGGATTGTCGGTATTGTAGATCGTATCGCCCGCACCCTTAACCAGAAACACGTAACCGTCCGCCGTTTCGACAAAGGCGGTTGTCCCCGCTGTTGGCGTCGATGCCGGGTCCACGATCAACGCACTTACGGTGGTATCCAAGCCGGTCACTGGGTTGGTAACTGTATCACCGACTTTCGAGTCAGATGTAGGCGCGGCAAGCAACGGTGTTGAAATCACCATGAAAAGTGAAATCGCGAACAGCAGAATTGATCTCATTGTCACCCTCGAACCTCGTACCGGTTCCACCCAGAACACATGGCAATCGCGCAATCCCGAAGAACAGCAATCTGCCCGATAAAACCCATCACAATTTCGCACAGGGTATTCGCAAGCTTAAGGAGATCAGTTCTAAAAGTTCTCCCGTTAACGTTTTCGTAACCAATATTGCTCAAATGCAACATTTTTGATGCAGCTATAGTCTGAAATTGAGATTTCGCTCGGGTTCGACCGCGATGACGCGCATGCATCTATCAGACTAGTTTGAAGTCAGACAGGAACCCAAAGTTGGCTGGAAATCTTGGCTGCGTTTTTTCAAGGGTTCACAGATCACCTAGAGATCATCCTTGGAAACGCGGAGGCATCGGGCTTAGTTGCAAAGTTCTGATCGCGCAAAGTTGTTCATGCGATCGCATCGAAGTTGGGCAGCCCGTTCAACGAGTTGTTTGAAAGGGCCAGCTCACGCCCGGAATCTTTCCTTTCAAAGGCGGGCAATTACACTGGATTCTGTGGCAAGTGGCACATGGGAGAGGATGAAGAACATTATACCCCAAAGAAAACCGTAGACTGGTAGCCGGAATAATAGCTCTAAACTTGTGACCACGCGCGCAAAGATCACTAATGCCCGCAGTCAGAACTTGCTGTTTTCTGCTTAATTTGCTTCAGAATATCGGCCGCATTACTCGTCCAGAAATGCTGTTACGGTTGTTTTCAAAGCGTCCCAATCAGTGAATTCTCTTGCACAATCTCGAGGATTAAACTTCCGGCCTAGCAAGACAACGTGTTGAACGATCTCTCTTTCAAAATACCCGTAGTTATCAGGCCGCACGGCACCAGCGACCAAGGCGGTCGCGTCTGGTTCGAAATTCGTTCGCATCAGCATTTCGGTGAGATAGTCCCGCGCGTCCTCCTGACCTTTCTGAAAAGCTGCTTTTAGACTGACGGAAAGCACAAGCGACCTTCGCGCGGATAATGCGTCATTGTGGTGTTCCAAAAACGTCTCGAATGGCTTGGGGTGCCGGCGTTCATGGACGGGAGCCGCCAGGATGACGTGATCCACGTCTTCTAAAGGCATTGGGGATGCCATTTGACCGATATCAATCAGCCTTGTTTCGTATCCGGCTTCTTCTGTGACTTTGCTAATGAAGCGCGCGATCTTGGCGGTCTGACCTTCAATTGTTCCGTAGGCAATAAGTACTGCCATTATGACACTCCCGCATACCGGATAAAAAGCGAACTTACTATGCCGAAACTCTTCGCCACGGCCTTTGATTTCAATCAAAGGTGCCGGCCTCGCGAAGCAATGTGGGTAAAGGCGTGACGTCGATTTGGCCGACTCATACTGTTCTGGAAAGCACAAAAGCTGTGGCTAGCCAAAATCCACTGCGTATGGTCATTGCACCGATGGTTCGCCATTCGAACGGCGTTCCACCAAGAACTACTATTATCAAAACTGCAAACACCAATAGTGTACATACGCCTATCAACCAGGCAATTCGTTTTGCCGAGGCTGTGGATTTATAGATTGCGAAGGCACCAAGCAAATAGACGAATCCTGCCAGAAAATTGAACCAAAGCACAAAAGGTACCGCATCTCCCACAGCTGCTTTGGCTGCGGCACCCCCGAATAGAGCCATTCCTCCCGAATAAATGGTCAGGAGACCGAACAGTGCAGCCGCTATCGCTATTGAGCGAACCCAGGGTGGAAAGGAAGACTTCAATGTTACCCTCAGGAATTAGAATAAGTGCCGTGTCGCAAGCAACCTAAACGCTCAATCCAGTGTCGGCTTGATTAATATCAATCCGTGCCGAGGCGTAGGTAACCCACGATCTGGAACCATGAGATGCGGTTGTCATCGCTTAACCCAAATTAAGCACCAAGACAGGATGTTCTTCGTCCACAAATTCTTTTGCCTTTATTTCGCGAACAACATTGACCGAACGTGAACAAAGTATTCTCTGAGTGTTCAAACAAGCTGAGGCATAGTGGTGATGTTGGATCAATCGGGTTGGTGGGCCATTTGATCGCTGACAAAGGGTAAAGCTTGATCAAGTCTGCCTTTGTGACTGAAGAATCCAGCACAACATCTGTGATGCAAACGTCCGGCAAACTGGCCGTGGAACGTTTGTCAACCACGACCAAATCGAGCAGTGCTCGCTTCCCTCCTCTTGAAAACGCACTGACAGAGATCGTTAATAACAAGCGGCTTTTTGAGGCACATAACAACTTCTGAAGGTAGTTTAGAAGACCCAAGCAATTCCCGGTATTCGTCCTAGATATTGGAATTAAAAACTGAATCCCGGCCCTATTTTTGGGTCAGGGATTCTTTTTTGTTCGCCCTCGGGAAAAAGTGCGTAGCCTTTGATGTACAAAAATGTGGGCCAGCCGCTACCCATCCTTTGACGCATTTGGCTGGCTCAGCTTTCAGTGCTTCGGTGAGTGGTCAGCACTGATGGTTGATTGACGCGAAGGTGCTGTGGTCTTTCGTTACAAGCCCAGCAGCGACTTAACTTCCTCTTCGTCGGCGTCGACAACGCCCTCAAGTGGTGTCGAACAACAACACACATCGCCGCAAAACGTGTTGAGGGCGGCATTCAGATTTGCATTGATGATGACTGGCCTGGAATTCCTGAAAGTGCACGTGAAGGGGTACTTCGTTCGGGAGGTCGGTTAGACACTTCTGTCAGTGGTACCGGTTTGGGTTTGGCCATATCAGTTGACTTGTTGAACGCCTACGGCAGCAAGCTGACGCTGGATACATCCGCAATCCTTGGCGGCTTGGCCATCCAGATTCTGATATCAGGGTAGACACGATTATATAGGATATGTCGCAAACTATGAGGCCCAATTGACGAACATGCGTGAGCGGTTACCGGTTCAGAGCGCAAATAAGTTGGCAATACCCTTTTTCTTCACAGATCAGTTTACTGCCCGCGCTCGTCCGATGGGAGAGCTAAGATGGACGGCTGGATATCATTCCATTGACAGCACCCTGACAAAACCATCACGGCTACCGACTATCTTGTGAGGTCGGTCTTTTCTCGGGTCTCGGAAGTTTTGATCCGCGTCTGGATTTTCCACTATAACCCGACACACGCGATACTAATTCTGGTAAATAGGTCGCAAGATTGCGGCCAGGACATGCAGTAGCTGCAAATGAACCGTGATGATCAATGGTGTCGGGTTCCAATTCGTATTCATCGAGAAGTAGTTGAATTAGTTCGACAAGAGCGTTTAACTGAGATGTCGATGGCACTTCGTTCTCGAAGTTTCCTTCCACGGCAATTCCGATATGGCCCGTTGGGTCGTAGTTGGTGTTTGTATCCCCGGCAAAGGCAACCGGCCGACCCTCAGCGACGACGCCATTCGCATCGATGTAAAAATGGTAAGGCACATCGGCCCAAAGTTTTTTTCGCCTTCCATCTGCCAACAAACCATCGCTTTGCGAGAACGCCTGCAAAGACCTCAGTTTCTGATCGAGCGGGACACTTGGCCGCCGCTTTGTCGCACTATGATGAATGGTAATTCGCTTTGGATCGTGGCGCTTCATCTGACCAGCGGGGTCCTTCGCACGCCAGTCAGACCTGGACACGATCTCAAGAGCTTTGGCAACTTGCGCAGACAGGAAAGCAACACAAGAGAGCAAAACCGTTACGCAGAAATTACGACGCGGAGAATGCAATGTTGTTTCCTCCATTCCCTTAGTTCATCAGGCGATCTCTTTCGGTCCCAGCTTTACTGACCGCTATAGGCTCCAGCCTGCTTAAAATACGCATCACTCACCAGACGTTGAGCTTGCTTTCTAATCTCTTGAGCTTCACCACGGCTGCCTGCGCCGATTACGACCGAATAAAGACCGTTGGTCAGGTTCGAGTACAAATCCGTATCAATGATGATAGCCTCGCCGGGAAAATACTGCTCTGCCCGGCTTTTGAGCTGTCGCGCATCGGTCAGACTGCTGTGAGGGAACGAGCCGAGAAAAACAAACCATTCCGAGCGCGCGCCTACAGGTGCAGGCTCAGGTTCAGGCTCTGGCGTCGGAGGGGTATCGTCAGTGCGGGTGACTGTTTTGATATCCCAGGGATGGGCCCAGGCCCGAAATGCGCGGGCGATGAACCCGATTGACGTTGCCCTAGTAACACCACCGGCATCCTCAATTATGATGCCCGCCACACCCTCAGCCGTCGTGAGCGGCGCACCAGATGTACCTACCTGAACATTTAGCCCGTCGATCAGGATCTGATCGTCCAGATCGACACTGTTTACAATCCCTGACTGGAACGGAACGTACCATTCTCCCGCCCTGCCAATGAACCAGACCTTTGCTCCTCGCTGAATCGGCGCGGCCGGGCTGATCAGTAAGTCCGGCGAAATGGTCACACCTACTGGTAGTTCTGTCCGCAGCACCGCAATGTCGCGTTTTGCGTCAGCCGTCCCGATCAGCGTTGCGGGGAATTGCTCACCCCGACGGTGAAACCAGGTGATCTCGACCGATTTCGCGACTTCGCCTGGTCCCCTACCTCTAACAACGTGGTTGGCCGTGACGATGTACGCGCCTGTTGAATTGTGACCCACGACAAAGCCAAACCCGTCTTGTTGCAGACCGGACTCCCATGTGGTTTTGACTTTCACCACGAGACTTCTGAAGTCACGCGCGAAAGATTCACCAGAGAATTGCTGCGCTTTCGCCTCGTTCTCACCAAAGACAAAAACAAACGCGCAAAAAGCACTGACCAACAATGACAGAACAGGTCTAAGCATCATCTTCCCCTCCTCATCCGAAAACGGTTCTGCGGATACTCCAGGCAAAGCCCCAAACGATCCCAAGGGCGCTCCACAAAAACGTCATTCTGTTATTGTAAAAGATATACTCCAATACGGTCGGCCGGAGGTCGATAGGCTCTCCAGCCTGAACCATCCTGATGACTTTTGCCTTGCCCTCGAAGGTGATCATCAATCGCTCGTCCAACGAGATGCTGACCAGTCGTGCTTCGGTGGCCTCGCGTATTTCAATGTGATCACCTCGGTGGAGGACGACTTCCTTTCGCGCTTGTGGAAACGATAGATGACCAGAGACTATCGTGGACTCAAACTCGAAATTTCCAGGGCTAGACGAAATTCTCCGCGCAAAAGACAGTTCCGAAATATGAACGTTATCAATTCCGCTTTTGTTTCCACCTTCAATGCGAATGTGAACAGGCACCGCCAAACTTGGTTCAGCGGCAAACGTAACAATCTCAGGGATGTCAGGAATGCTGGAAATTGGCCCGTCCGACTGAGGGTCTGCCTCAACATAGTTTGAACCAACGTCCACAATTGTCGCGCTGTTTATAGTCAGTTGCCCGCTCACAGCAGCAGCCTCTGCGAATAGATCGGTTGAGACAGTGTCAGTGTCGATTGTAACGCGACCGCCCTCACCAACCACGAGCGTCTCAAACGTTAGCTGCCCACCTTTCAGTCCAATGTTCTCTGGTTGCTCTTCCAAGTCCTCTGCAGGAATTGCGGTCGGAAGCTCGACGCTTTCGAACCCAACCAAGTGCAGACGCTCGATTTCATCGATCGAGGCGTTCCATGCCCAGTCACTTGAGACCTCGAATTTGGTGCTTTCACTTTCCACAAACAGTTTGAGGCTACTAACAGGCATTCGAATAACTTGCCCAAGACCGACGATAGTAACGCAAACAATGCCAATCGCGACGGCTAATAAACGCTCGCGTCCGGGTCCTTCTGTGTCAGCAGCCAACAATCGATCATATTCGCGTATTCGTCTCAGCTCGGCCGCGACATTCGCGTCTGGGTTTGACAAAACAGCGGCTGTAGCTACGCTTAACTCGGTTTCCCGTTGTTCGACGATCCGGCGTCGTTCCGAGGCTTTCATTGGGCGACCCGCAGAACATTGAACTTAATTCTTTCCCATTTGTCGCTGTTTTCTCTCTTTGCCGCGACATCTATGCGAATTTCGGACGGTGGCTCGTTGGGCAAGCTAACAAAGACTGTTTTGCCAGCACTGACGGGACTATCGATGACGCTAAGCCACTCCGTCTCAACGCCATCTTCGTTCCTACGCCAGTAGATTGCCTCTGCATTCATTGACACACGAAACATGAGCGTGATCACGTCGGACGTCGGGTTATGCGAATCGCTGGCAACGACCTGAACAGGAACGAAGGTTTTCCCCCCCCCTGTTTCGATCCATCCGTAAAGCCCGAGGTTTTTTGGTTTCAAACCCGCCGGCTTTACTACGTCCCCGATAGGCCAGTGCAGTCGCGAGCTGCCATCAAGGACCCCATCCATCTGGTAATAGGTCTTGAGTGGAAGCGCGACGGCGCGAACCCTTATCTGCCTATTCATGTGGGGCGGTAAGCTCGCCGCTTCCGGTCCAACGATCTGTACTGCATCGGTTGAAAAATCAAAGGACCGATTTAACATCACACCTACGAGCTCGAGGCCGATTGCACGTACGGTAGATTCATATAGCCCTTCACAGCGCGTATTGGCGTCTCGAACTTTATAACCGAGCGCATTGGATACAGGCCTAAGATCGCTGCAAGGGCCTGCAGCGTTCTGAGCACCCAAGATTGTCGCAACAAATAGAATTGGTGCCAGGCCAGAACAAAACGCTATAAACTTGGCATATTTCAAAATATGAATCTCCGTATACCAATAGCTTAGTATACTCGAATTCGCCCCAAATCGCTACAAAGGTAAATTATTGGTCCAAAGGTGCTGTCAGACAAATTCGAACCAGTTTCAGTTAGGCCATTAGAGCTGTCCTTCGTGAACCGCCAAGTTCGCGCCACTCGGCCAGAGCGTCGGTGCGTGTCAACTTGAAGCTGTCTCGGCTGGTGAGAAGGTACTTTCGGAAGAATTGTGCCCTACCGTCCTTCTTGCTTCTCCCCTCGGACGAAACCTAGCAATGAAATGATCTTTAAAGAAAAAGACTTTGCATTGCGGCGTCGCCCTGATCGCACTAAATCCGGCCGTCTTGAGCAGCCCGTAGCGGACCTTGAACCAAGTTTCTCTCGCCGCAGCGCGGCGCAACGAACCTGCCTTGCGCTGCGGGCGCAAGTCAAAACGCAACCCGAACTCGCGAATTTCGGGACTTTTGCTTGGCGTCGCATTGAGAACAGACACGCATTTGGCAACGTTTTTACATGGTGGAATGACCTCCGCTGATTCCACACCTCAATCTACGGATCGCATCCTTGCAGGCGTTTCGCTGATGCTTGGATTTTGCCTGACTGCTCCTTTGCTGGATGTAGCTGCGAAACTCGCATCAGCCAGTGTTCCAGTTGGGCAGATAACGGCTGCTCGGTTTGTAGTTCAATGCGCGTTGATGGCCCCGTTTATCTGGATAATGGGGCTGTCGTTGCGAGTGGCGCGCGGTCAATTGATGGTTCTCGTTTTCCGCTCTTTACTTTTACTGTTCGCAACTTTTTGCTTCATTGCGGCTATCCGTGTGATGCCACTTGCTGATGCGTTGGCAATCGTGTTTGTGGCCCCGTTCATCGTCCTGTTGGTCGGCAAGTATTATCTTGGCGAAGACGTCGGCCCTCGTCGAGTCGGGGCAGCTCTTGTGGGGTTTGTTGGTGTATTGTTCGTGATCCAACCCAGTTTCGCAGCCTTTGGTGTGGTTGCAATAATTCCGCTTGGCACGGCCGTTGCCTTCGCTTTCTACATTCTTGTGACGCGGGGGTTGTCGCGTCGGATGCACCCCGTGGCTCTGCAATTCCACACTGGCCTGATTGCCAGCCTGTTTTGCATTCCAATCTTAATAATTGCGCAAGGTTCTGGTTCCGAGCTTTTCGATCCCGTTTGGCCGACAGACATCGCGTTGTTGTGGCTTCTGGGGACTGGTGTTTTTGCGACAGTGAGCCACTTGATGATGACTTATGCACTTTCATTTGCCCCTTCGGCCACGTTGGCCCCTCTGCAATACTTTGAGCTGCCGGTAGCGACCCTGTTCGGCTATCTTGTCTTCAGTGACTTCCCCAACACGCTTAGCCTGCTTGGTATTGCCATCATCATCAGTGCAGGGCTGTACATGATACATCGCGAAAGGGTTGTGGCCAGACAGTTGGTCACGACACGCGCTGCACCTCCAATATAAAACTACACGCGCTCAAGGCCTTTAGCGGCCATTTGAAATGCCCCTCTTCGCCAAGATGGAACTCTCCAAAGCCGTCGTTCAGCTTCAGTCAAAATACGCAATCGATTGCCAGCACTGCCGCAGGTTTGAAAACAACGCGCAACATGACATTCTTCGCTACGCTTTCGCTAGTTTCTGCATCGACCAGTGCACCACCCCTCCGACCCACAAGAAGCCAAGAATACCTCCGAGATACACGTTCATCGGACCGCCCGGCGCGATAAAACCAGAGCTACCGAACACAGTGATCGTTTCGATAGCCTGCTCACCGGCGAACACGACGCTGAGCCACGCCAGCCACGAGGGGATGATCTTGTGGTCACCAAACCCCAAAACGGCGACAGCAGCGGCCATTGCCGTTGTGGAAGCATTTAAAACCGGACCCCAGAATGCGGCGATGGCAAAGATCACCTGCGCCAGCGCGTCAGACAAAACGGCGGGGCGAAACGCCAACCCCGCCCAGATCCACGCCTGTACCTGCGCGGTCAGGGCACACCCAAGGACGCCAGCAAAAAACACGTAGCGATGAGGCGTAGGAAGCAGCGCCGATATCTGACCTGCAAATATCATCAGACCCAGCGATACGAACGTCGAAGCCCAGGCGTAGGTGCGTGCGTTCGCTCCATTTTCAGTGAACCACGCGACGACTTCTGCCCCGGTTGAAGTAATACTTGGAACGCCGCTACCAAGCGCGATGAAACTGAAAACGTAGAGCGCGCCTGTCAGCAGGATATTGATAAGCAAAAATGAACTGGCGGAAACCTTCATAGCTAAAACCTCTACCTTGCTGTTGTCGGTTCAAAGCGAACCACTTTCCCATCAGAAACACAAAAGCCCCGCTGCAACGGAGCTTTCGCACTGTGTCAGTCGGTGAATGCGTACTCTCCCAGATCGCACAGGTTAAGACCAAAATCTTCTGCGCTGGAACCGTCAGAGAATATCCCCCGAATGTCATAGATGCAGGTGGTCAGGCCGTCTGCGATATCCACGCCGATTTGATACCCCGGCGCCAGATGTCCGCCGTCGAGAAGATCGCCTTCCCAATCGTCGGAAGACGCGGGGGATATGTTGAATTCCACCAGATCGGCGCTGCTGTCATTGTAAAGCAGGAATTCCAGATCCTCGGCATTTGCCGCTGCCGACACCATCATAGCTGCAACGAAGATCGCGATTTGAGTTCGTTTCATTGAGTTGATCCTTCTGTTTGAGAAAATTCCTGTGGGCCACCGGCATGGGTTGTTGAGTGGCGGCACGGTGGCCCACATGAGGCAGCCCCCGACCGGCGTGCCTTGCTGTTCATTGTTCTTATCATCAGAAATGGATCTCAAAGCCGATTTGCCCGGCATAGCCATAATCATCCGTGTCACCGTCAAACCCGTTCTGGGCCGAGATTTCCCCAAACAGCCTGGTGCGTTCAGAAACCGAGACATAGCCACCGATTGCCAGCGCCAGATTGTTCCTGCTGCGCTGCGTCAGAACCGTATCATTGCCAAAAGAGACGCCGGTTTCATTATCGAAGGCGTGGAAGTAATCGAGTTGGCCGTACAGAAGGCCAATACCGTCCAACGCGTGATCGGCCCGCATCCCAAGGCGAATGCTCAGCCTGTCGCCATCCGAAACCGTGCCCGTGGCTCCGCCAGCCACGTCGCTGAGGTCGTCGGCATCGACATCGCTGTAGATAACCTGCGCCTGTGGAATCAGATTCAATCCGTTGTTCAGGGCAAAGATCTTGCCGACTTCGATGGATGTCGCATATCCATTGCCGTAAGTATCTATGTCTTGCCCACCAGCCAGCCGGGTGGCGCTGTCGAAATAGGCGTAGCGCAGTTGCCCATCAAGATAGAGTTGGCTGCCTGCCAGCCACAAAGCGCTCAGCGTGATGTCGTAAGCGTCGGTGTCGACCTTGCCGTCCGCCAATGCGGTTTCACTGGTGGTGGAAAGCGTCGCCGCCCCAAATTCGAGCCCACCGATCACGGACCCGTTTGCGAACTCGGCCAACGGCAGGCTCGCCCCGACGCGCAAGCCGCCACTTAAGGTGTCATTTGTGCGATCATCGACCGTATAGCTGTCACGCCCCCCCTCGGCGTTGAACCAGATCAGTGGCTGATCCGCCGTACTTAAATCAAACAGAGAGCGGCTGACGGTTTCCCCGCTCGCCGCACTGGTGCGACAGGAAATCCGCCGCAAAGACCCGTTCAAAGACAAGTGGTCGCTGAACTGCTGAACCCCCGCGGCCAGAAACGCACGGTCCGGATTGCGGTTTACATCACCGTTTGCACCGAATGGAGATAATACGAAGGCACCCGTCGCAAAGTCATGATCCAGCAAAAACGTGTAGGCACCTGAGATCACCGCGCCCTGTCCACTTTTAGTGATGAAATCCCCTCCCACCAACTGAAAGTCTGACGTTGTGTTTGTGCCGGAAACCGACGCCAGTGTGATGTCCTGCAGATTGGCCTCGGCAGCGCCAAGTTTTCCGATCCGCAGCCCCTGTTGAGCGCCCGCGGTGCCCCCCAGAACAGTTATCTGGTCACTTGTTCCGGTCGCGAAATCTACGTCCAGATCAACGACCCCGGTGCCCGAAAGATCTCCACCGATATTGAAGCGGTCCCCGCTTTCGCCGTCGGTCAGACGAATTGCTCCGTCATTGCGGACGTCCCCACCGATGGTGATATTTCCTACCCCGGTATGAGCTGCCAGAAAGCGACCGGTTGGCCCGGTTCTTAGCGACCCCGCCAGGGCAAAATCCAGGCCTGCCGTCCCAACACTTGAACGGTTTTGCACCGTGACCAGGTCAAATCCAGCCGCCGCATCATCAAGGGTCAGAGCACTGCCGTTATCGGCGGTCAGTCTTTCCCAGTTTTTGAACAGTGTTCCGTCGACGTCGCCAGTAAAACTTGAAAACGTCAACGCATCCAGCACACCCGCGCCACCATCAAACAGGGATGCCGTACGAATATCCGCGGCGCCATCGATTGTTAGCGCGTCCTCCCCGCCATTCAGCCGCACGGCCCCGGCGACAGCTGAGCCCGCTGCCAGAGTCACCCGGCTGTTTCCATCATCATTCAGGATTGCGTCGCCCGAGGACGCACTGACCGTCGCGCCCTGCTGTAGGGTGATGACACTCAACCCCGTCGCCCCTGTGAGGGTGTTGATCCCGGCGACACCTCCACCGACGACCCGACCCGAGACATCAATCACAGACGCGCCGCTGCCGTCATTTCGGACATGAATTCCCGACTGTCCCCCGGTTATTGCACCCGTGGTTGATATTGACAGGCCAGTCGCCGTGGAACCGTTGCGGGCATAGATGCCGTCATCTGTCGCCCCTGCAACGTCGGCCACGGCAATTGTCAAAGCGCCATTGCCATAGTTACGCGCATCAATCCCCTGCGTCACACCGCTGATCGCACCTGTAGATGTAATCGACAGGTCTGTTCCCCGGTTGGTGGCATTGATCCCGTTGAGCCGGGTCGCTGTGACATCCGCAGCCACAATGCTCAGCGCGCCAGAGCCGCGGTTGTTGGCAGATATTCCGCGCCAGTCGCTGGTCACCAGCCCGCTGGTTGTGATCGAAAGATCTGTGCCGGAATTGATTCCCAAAATGCCCGAATTGTTTCTGGTTCCTGTGGCATTGTCCGCAGAAATCACCAGCGCGCCCGCGCCATAGTTCCGTGCGTTGATGCCATATCCATCATTTGCACTGATTGCATCGGCAACACTGATGGTCAGACTTCCCGTTCCGCGATTGCTGGCAAAGATGGCGTCGCGGTTTCCGGTAACAGGGCCGGTCGCGATGACGGTCAGATCGGTGCCACTGTTTTGGACCGAAATGCCGCGGCTGGTCGTGCCGGAAACCTCGGCGACAGAAACATTTAATGCCCCGCTGCCCATGTTTTCCGCCTCGATACCCGAGACATCGCCTGAAACAACACCGGTCGTGGTGATCGACAGATCAGTGCCAGTGTTCAGCGCGTAAATCCCCTGATACGCGCCCCCGCTGACATCGGTTGCCGAGATCATCAGCGCTCCGGAGCCGTATTGCCGTGCATAGATACCTCGGCTCCCGCCGCTGGTATTACCGGTGGTTGTGATCGACAGATCGGTTCCTCTGGCGTTGCGTGCATAAACCCCGTTGCCGATCGCCCCGGACGCGTCGGCGGCATTTACGGTTAGGGCTCCGCTGCCTTCGTTGCGTGCATATATTCCGTTCACAAGCCCGGTGACTGTCCCGCTGGAAGTCACGGTTAGGTCGGTGCCGGTGAAATTGTTAGCGACAATACCCTGATTGCCGCCGCCGCCGACATCGGCCGCCGTTACCGTCAAGACACCAGTGCCATAGTTGAGCGCGACAATACCCGCATCTGCGCCCGTCACCGTGCCTCCTCTGGTGTCAATCGACAGGTCCGAACCATAGTTTCTGCCCAGCACCCCCTGTGACGTCGTGCCTGTGACATCCGCCGTGGAAATGGTCAGCGCACCGCGTCCGGTGTTATAAGCGCGAATGCCGCGTCGTGCGCCGGTAACGGTTCCGGATGTTGTAATATTCAGACCTGCGCTGTTGTCATTGCGGGCGAATATCCCGTCTGAACCCGCTCCGCTGACATCAGCGGCAGTGATTGAAATGGCCCCCTCACCTAAACGACCATAGTGCCGCGCGTAGATGCCAAAGTTGGCACCGTTGAGGGTGCCGGTTGTAGTAATTGATAAATCGCCGCCATAATATACAACGGTACGCAAAGCGTCATTGGTGCCAGACGTAATTGAGGAGCCGTAGGTGTCCGTGAAAACAATTCCGGTTTGGCTGAACAGATCAAAAGCGTTACCGCCAACATTGGCGTCAAGGCCAAAGCCGGGAGTGGTGTTGACCGTGACCGGAGCACTCAGGATCACGTCCACACCCACATCGGCGGACGGATCAGCAGGGCCCGAGCAAACTAGATTGCCAGGGGTCGGCGAGGTACAACTGCCTGCAGCGGCGGGGCCACCGGCGGCTGCAATGGTTGTCCCAAGGGCGACGAATAGAACCCGGCCAAGGGTCGGAGCATAGCTTGCCACTTGTCCCTTAACCTTTGTCATCCGACCACCCCGCAACTGGAAGGTCGGATTTCTCCGTGGGGTTTTGCGCTGTGTGCGTTCGTTCATGATATCCGTACAGACTTCATTTTTTTTGTTGTTTTTTAATGTGTTGCCTTCACAGAGGCTTTGGCAGCGTGACCAAAGATGCCGCATCAGACGTGCCCGGCGCAGCGGCCATTGGGCAAAGGTGGCCGGGTAGAAGTTCCAGATCGTACAGCTCGGCCACGGCCCCATCGATCCGCAGCCAATCGACGCAGGTCATTGCGTCCAGGTCGATGACCTGAATGCCGCACCAGGGTGCGCTGTCGGTTTTGGCCAGTCGAGCGTCCAGCTCCAGACCTTCGAACCGTTTGTAGCGGGGCTTAGACAGGCCAACGAACGCATAACGACCACAGAGCGCCAGACCTCGTGCAAAGCCCGGGCAGAAGACATGCGGCACGAAACGGCCCTTGCCGGTCCCATCAAACTCAACCGTGCCCAACTCGCCCCGGCCCGAGTTCAACAGCCACAGCCGACCCTCCTGCAAACGCGGCGAATGCGGCATCGACAGGCCATCACAGACGATGTCTCCGGTCTCGACATCGACGACGATCCCACCATCAGCACGCCGGTCGCGCCAACCGTCAATCGTGTCTGAACGGCTGACGGCGGTGACGAATTTCGGACGCCCGTCCTGCATCGCCAGACCGTTCAAATGGCAGCGATCCTCATCAACCAGACCTGAGATAAACGGCGGGCGCCAGACCTCGCGAAAGCTGTGGCGGGTGTCGGGGGTCGCCAGACAATTGAACCGAGTGTTGACAAAAATGGTCCTGCCATCCGCATCAATGCCAAGATCGTGCAGATCAAGCGATCCGGTGAACTCGCTTTGGCGCGGCATGAACGCCGCGTCGAACAAATCATTCACGCGCTCTTGCGGGTCGAGCACATTCTGCATGTGCAATATCTGGTCATCTGCGGCGACTGACAGACCATGATCCCCATGCCGATGAATACCCATTGGCCGTGGCAAAGCCATTTGGTGGATATTAATGCCACCACCCGGCTTGACGCCCACGAAATAGAGCACCCCTGACTGGTAAGAAGAAAACGCAAGCGAACACCCAAGGCGCGAAAGCCGTTGTGCAAACCCGGCTGACACCGAGTAATCGGTTCTTGCGGAGGCTTCATCGTCATTTAATACAGTGCTGCCAACATGGTCTTTCACGTCCGAGACCTCGATCATAGAAACATTGGAACTTGGAATTCAGGTCAGCTCGCTGAGCTTATACGTCAGTTCAAAAGCTCATCTTCAAAAGGAAAATCGGCGATGATTTCGCAGCCTGTCGCGGTAACGCGCACCATCTGCTCAAGCTTCACGCCGTGGGATCGCCCGGCCTCGCCGATGTAGCTTTCAATGGAAAGGGTCATGTTTTCTTCGAACACGCCGTCGTAGCCGGTACGCTCCCAGAATGCGAGCGGCGGGACTTGTGGGTATTCGTTACACATGCCCGTGCCATGGACCAGAACGCGGCAATCGAGATCCTGATATTTCACAGGCATCTTCCATGCCTTCTCTGCAAATTCCCGCAAAGAAACCCCCGCCTTGATCAACCCCATATTGGTATGAACTTGATCGTAGGAGGTCTGATACAGCGTCTTTTGCTCGGGTGTCGGCTTGGCAGGCTGGCACAACCAGGTCCGCGAGATATCGGTGTTGTATCCAAACGGCCCGATCATATCGGTGTCGATAGCCAGGAACTCGCCGGGTTTTAGCGCCTTGTCGCTGGCTTCGGTATACCACGGGTTGGTATTGCCGCCGGCCACGACCAGCTTGGTTTCAATATAGTCTCCCCCCAGGTTGGAGTTCATCGATGCCAGAACCGCCCAGAGGTCGTTCTCGGTCGCGCCGGGCACAGTCATGTCGCGCATGGCCTGTAGCGCGGTCATGCAAACCAGCGCTGAATGCTTCTGGGCCTTAAGCTCTTCCGGCGTTTTGATGCAGCGAGCCCGTTCGATAATGTCCTGACCAAAGAAGGTGGTAATCTGCCGCTCGGTCAACGCGGTGCGACCGCCCGGTTCCAGCTTGTCGATGGCGATGCGGGTGCTGCCGCAACGTTCTGCAATGACATCAGCAAGTTCATCGGCCCAGGCTTCGATCAATTCCGGCCGTTTGTCGCCCGCCGTGTGGTGATACCAAAGCGTGCCGGGACGCGATTCCGCGATTGTGTCCAGCCCTTTCGACAGGTGGCCACAATTGACAAAATCGAACATGATGGCCTTGCCTTCGGCAGGAACGAGGCAATATCTGGCAGCATTATGCATGGTCCAGACCTGCATGTTCCGGCAATCAGTCGCATAACGAATGTTGATCGGATCATAGAGCAGGATGCCTCCCAGATCGTTCTCGACAAGCTGCTCCTGCAGCCGGGTCAGCCGCTCGATCCGCATTTTCGCCTCGTCCACCTGCGGTAATTCAATCAGGCTGCGGCGCGCGTCGTTTATATAACTTGTAAGGTCCATATGAGTCTCAATGCAAGTCCTGCGCATCACAAGGCAGGGGATACAGGGGTCAGAGACTTCAATATTTATTCAACAATTGGCGTGGAAGTAACGTTGGAAAATGTCCTGCAAACTCATAACCTCAAGGAATGAAAAACTACCGCAAATCACTACCGCCGCTGGACAATCTTCTTTTCTTCCAAGCCGCGGCAAGCAACAAAAGCCTTACGCGGGCCGCTGACGACCTGTTTGTGACGCAAGCCGCTGTCAGCAAACGGATTCAAAGACTTGAGGACTGGTTGGGTATTTCATTGTTTTCGCGTGACGGCCGGAACCTTGAGCTGACCGAAACCGGCCGGGAACTGGCCTCGGATGTCGAAATGGCGCTGGAGTTTCTTGACCGGGCCATTCACAAAATTAAGGCCCCTGAACAACCTGCCGTGCAGATTGCTGCCAATACTGCTTTGTCGATGTTCTGGCTACACAAACGCCTTAAGGCCTTTTCGTTCAGTGATCAGGCGTGTGACGTAAACATTCGGACGACCGAAGCCATTTCCGAACTGCTTTCTGATGTACAGCACTTAGCCATCGTCTGTTGTGATGGGAGTATTCCGAGCTGGGATTGCTTCAAAATCCTTGACGTCGAGATGATCCCTGTGGCCGCCCCGGAGATAGCGAGGCAGGCAGAGCTTTCGAAGCTGTTTTCGCACCACCCACATCTCGAGAATGCACCGCCGATACTGGAATTCACTAACCTGGCGCCGGATTGGATCAACTGGCAAACTTGGTCAAAACGACTTGGTCTGTCGAAGATCGACAAATGGCCAAAGCGCCAGTGCAACAGCTACGTGCAATCCGTTGGCAAAGCGCTGGATGGTGCCGGAATTGCGCTTGTGAACGCGTACATGATGGAAGAAGAACTTGCCGCCGGAACCCTCGTCAGGATCGGTGATTTAAGCCTGAGGCCAGGAAGTGCTTACTATCTTTGCCGGAAGCAAAACGTCAGCCTATCACAGACTGCAATTAGTCTGTACGAGTTCCTTAAGCACTAAAATCCGAGAAGAATCCACAGAACTGACAATACAAATAGAAGATTTACCGATCCCATTTTCCTATCACGTTACAGGAATATAATAGGTGTTTGCAAAAGAGTGATCGAGCATAGCCGTTAGTCCGCATCACGGATTGCCCATAGCCGCTATAACTTCTAGCAATTTGCACAAACGTTCGCTTGACTCGAGGACGGCCCATTCCTGCCTTTTGTCGGCGGGTTAAATGCTGAACCGCGGTTCGCCAAAGCTGCCGTCTATGCATCGTGCAACATTTTAGTCTCGACGATGACGGCACCGCGGGACTTTTCTACCGATGGATCTAACTGTGCCTATGGCGGGTAACCATGGGCTCGCGACGGGAGTTAAAATCGCACGCTCTGGTGGCCGCTTGAAACCTTTAGCCAGAGCTTGCAGCGATCCGCACGCTATCCGAGACAGCCTATACTTCAACATGTAAGCTTCCGAGTGATCCGTCAGGAAAGACAGAGGAGACGTTGGCATGTGGGATGTTGGCAACTGGCTCGCCGCCATTGGGCTGTCGCGCTATGAGGCCGCGTTTCGCGAAAACGACATTGATTTGGAGGTTGTCACAAGACGCACATCTGACGATTTGCGTGAACTTGGAGTGTCTTCGATTGGACATCGTCGAAAGTTGCTCAATGCAATAGATGACATCGGCAAGAAGGAGGGCACGCAGTTAGCGTCTGAACCTACAGACGCCGAATTGGGAAAGGCTGTAACCTCTGACGCTGAACGCCGACAGCTTACGGTTGTGTTCGTGGATCTCGTAGGCTCCACCGAGCTTTCCACGCGACTTGATCCCGAGGATATGAGCGCTGTGATACGCGCTTATCAGAATGCAGTCGCAGGTGAGATAGCCCGCGTTGAGGGCCATGTCGCCAAGTTCATGGGAGACGGAATACTCGCCTACTTTGGCTGGCCCCGCGCCCACGAAGATGAGCCGGAACGCGCTGTACGAGCGGCGTTGTCTATCATTGCAACGGTTTCGCGCCTTACTGGCGATGAAAAACCGTTGGCCTGCCGTATCGGCGTGGCCACTGGGCTCGTAGTCGTTGGCGATCTCATAGGCGAGGGTGCGGCCCAAGAGGAAGCCGTGATAGGAGACACGCCCAATCTGGCAGCGCGACTACAATCCGTCGCGGAGGCTGGGCAAGTGGTTGTTGCCGAGGCCACACGACGGCTGATTGGAGACATCTTTGTTCTCGAGGCCCTACCCTCTCAGGTACTCAAAGGTATTGCGGGGCCGACTCCGGTCTTTGCCGTGCAGGGCGAGCGGACGCTGGCCAGTCGGTTCGCGGCCCGCCAACATGGAGAGATGTCACCGATTGTCGGGCGTGATCAGGAACTTGCTTTGCTCATAGAGCGTTGGCGCCAGGCTGAATCGGGAGAAGGTCAGGCGATCCTGGTCACGGGAGAAGCGGGGATTGGCAAGTCCCGGATCGCAGAGGCGCTGGTCGCGTCCATTAAAGAGGTTCCGCACACACTTCTGCGGTATCAGTGCTCGCCCTATCACGCTGACAGCGCGCTGCACCCTGCTATTCAACAGATCACGCAGGCTGCCGGATTTGAGGCTGAAGATAGTCTCGATCAGCGTCTAGACCGATTGGAAGCCCTTCTTTCACGCGCCAACGACAAGGCCGCCGGCCTTGATGACACGGCGCAACTCTTCGCCGAGATGATAAATCTCGACGGGACCAAACGCTATGGCGTATCAACTCTTTCGCCTCAGCAACGCCGAAATCGAACGCTTGCGGCAATGGTTGAACAATTGCGGGGTCTTGCTCAGCAGCAACCGGTGCTTTGGTTGGTCGAAGATGTGCACTGGATAGACCCAACAACGCTCGAACTTATCGAACTGGCGCTTGATTGCCTCGCTGATTTGCGGGTCCTGCTCGTTGTCACGGCACGACCAACATTTTCAGCACCCCTTGCTAGTCACCCCAACATGACCCGGCTCGCACTCAACAGGCTGGCTCGTGCGGCCACGCGATCAATTATCGAACGCGTCATTGAGGGGCGCAGCATGCCAAAAAACCTGGTCGACGAGATCGCGGCACGCACAGATGGTGTTCCGCTATTTGTTGAGGAATTGACCAAAGCCATCGTGGAAACGGGCATGCTTGGAACGACAGAGAACAGCGGCGAAGGTGGCATGTCGCTGGATACTGTCGCTGTCCCGGCAACGCTGCATGACTCGCTGATGGCACGGCTTGACAGACTTCATGGCGTGAAAGAAGTCGCCCAGACTGCGGCAGTTATCGGTCGCGCGTTTGACTATCAGACACTGGCAGCAATATCCGAGCAGGACGACGCAACCCTGCAGGGAGCACTCGACAGGCTTGTCGCCGCCGAGCTAGTTTTTCGCCGCAGATCCGGCAAGGACGCAACATATCTCTTCAAACATGCGTTAGTACGTGACGCAGCCTATGAAAGCCTTCTGAGAAGTCGCCGTGTGGCGCTGCATCACCTGCTCTACGACGTCTTGGTTGCGCGTGGAGACGCAGAACCTGAGGTTCGCGCACAACACGCGGAAGCCGCAGGCCGTCGGGAAGACGCGCTGGATGCCTGGGAGGAAGCCGGGCGCGTAGCCGTCACGCGCCCAGCTTTTCGCGAAGCCATTGCCGATTTCAATGCGGCAGTCCGACTTTGTGGTGAACTTGGAAGCGATCCGCGCTGGCGCCGCCGCGAACAGGCAATCCAGCTCGAGCTCGGTCAGGCATTGATGGCCAGCGATGGCTATCAGGGTCTGGCGACCGTGGCTGCATTCTCCCGAGCGATGGAATTGGCGGACGAAACTGGCGATGCTACTCTGCAGCTACCGGCAATCTACGGTCTTTGGGCGGCGCGGTACATCGCTGTTGGCGGTTCGCCTGAATTGGCCGAGCGTTTTTCAACCGTTGCACATTCCGGGCCAGATACGGGTCCGCGTTTGATCAGTCTGCGCGCCTTGTCGTTGGAACGGTTTCACGCCGGACGTTTTCGAGAAAGTCTGACATTGGCAGAGCAATCTCTGGCTCTTTACGAGCCCGACGCGCACAACGAACTCAAATTCCGATTTGGGCACGATCCGCGCGTCGCTGGGGGCAACTACCGCGCGTGGTGCCTTTGGCATCTTGGCTTCGCCGATCAGGCGTCGGAAGAACTTGAGAATACGTTGAGCTGGGCACGTGAGGTACGGCACCCCAACACAACGGGTCTTGCTCTCTGCATGGGGGCCACGCTGGTCAATCTCTGGCTTGGTCGTAACGACGAGGCCGAACAAGCCGCAAGGGAAGCGTTGCGGGTGTCGGAAGAGATGTCGCTCGCTCTGTGGCATGCGTGGGCCCTGATCCATTTGGGTGCGGCACTGCATCGACAAGGCAAAGGTTCAGGCCTCGCGGATATCGAAGCTGGCTTCGAAGAAGCAGGTCGCATCGGGTCGGCCCGGTTTGACCCGATGCACCGGTCTCTGGCGGCCGAGGCATATGCGAAGGTTGGTGAACACGCTGCCGCGGCGAACGCAATGACACTGGCCTTTGAGGCTATGGCACAAAGCGAAGACGTCTCTGCCGCCGCCGAGTTGCACCGAACCCGCGCTCAAATCAACCTTGCCGCTGATGCAAGTGCCCGAGCCTTAGCAGAAACGGACTTACACCGCGCAATCGAAATCGCAAAGCAACAGGAAGCGCTTGCCCTTGAGTTACGAGCCGTTCTGGATCTGTCACAGCTACTCGATCTGCAGGGAGAACGCCGCCAGGCCGCTGATAAGCTTGCGATGATCCAGAGCAAGTTTACTGAAGGATTTGAGACAAAAGATCTCTGCGAGGCGCGCGCGCTGTTGCAGTCGTTTAGCTAGACTGCGGACTCAGTTTTAGTAGTTAGCTGTACAGTCCGCGGCGAACTTGCAAAGCCCGCAATCCGCGTTATGTCGACAACGGATCACGTCGCAACATTCCGCACTTCAGGGCTCACTACCGACCTCGGACACGGCGCGGCATCCTGTGATTTTTTGCGCTGTCAACGTCTGGTTGTCGTTTTGGGCGGGCATGGCGGATCGGAGGATCAATCACGGAAACACCAAACTTACCCGCCATTCGCGCGCTGCGCCCAGCTTGGAACAAGGGGCGCATCGTCGGCCAAAAACGACCTTTGTAGCCTAATCATGTTTGGGCCATACGCGTCCGGCTTGAACTTGCGGAGAACCATCGCGATCCTGCGCTGTTCAATATGGCAATAGACAGCAAACTGCGCGGTTGTGACTTGGTTAAGATGAAAGTCGTCGACTTCATAGCATCCGGTCAAATCAAGGAACGGGCCTCAGTGTTGCAGAGCAAGACACTGAAGCCGGTTCGGTTCGAGAAATTGGAAGGCAAACCGCGCTTCAATTGAGAAGCGGATGGAGGACGACACATGATCGGATCCGAGTATCTTTGGCCCGGGAGATTTCACGAGCGTCATCAGCATTGCCGGTTTTGCGGCTGCTTTTCTGATGCATGGCACCTTATCGGTTCTGGGCCTCTCTGTGCTGCTGACTCAGTCTGCATGAGTGTTCACAATCGTGAAAACTCTGGGTGCCATTTATCTGTGCTGGATTGGAATCAAGGTACTTCTGAAAGCACGGAGGTCGCGTGAGATCGCACTGCCAGCCACCCCGGCACCTGTAGAACGCCGGTTTTCACAAAATTTCTGGACAGGGTTTCTGACAAACGCGCTGGATCCAAAAGTGTCCGTGTTCTATCTGGCAGCCTTTCCCCAGTTCATTCCGGTCGCTGCCGGGTCAGTCCAATCTGCGTATGTACTCATCTTTCTGCATATTTTGATCGCGACGATTTGGTTCGGCTTGGTCGTAGTGTTCACCGCAAAAATCAGATGGGCAAGTGAGAATCCAAGTTTGCGTCGATGGCTTCACTACATAACAGGTGCGGCTTTCATCGGCTTTGGTCTGAAGCTTCTGACCTACCGGGCAAATACTTAGGCAATGAGCACGAACAAGGCTGTCAGTTGCAGCGCCTGGTTTTCAGTGGAACGCCGTTCGGAACCGTGATTCATGGTTCACATACTCCGCACGACACGCGTTCCATCACCAAGCCTGTTGTCTGCATTCTCTAAGGCATCATGCTTGTGCAAGTCGCTGCCCACGGGTTGCGGTGCTGCGGTCGCATCCCGTTTTCCGGACATCCGCTGCAGACGCGAAATACTGGCATTGGTGAGTGACTGCATCGCGGACATAATTTCCGTTCGCTGCAGTGCCGAACTCCAGCAGTCGCTGAACATCACTTTTGCAGAAAACTGATTATTCAACGCCAAATCAACCTGAGCAATTCACGAGTATTTCCAAGGCAGGGCATTGTATTAGACTGGGCTAAAAACGCGCCATCGACTTGATGGGACTGTGTTTGCTGGAAGATGGATATAAAAGGTCACGAATGGTAGTATTCCCCATAGGGAGTCACAAATGGAACGCAGGCTGGCGGCCATTCTTGCTGCTGATGTTGTCGGCTATAGCGGTCTGGTAAGCCAAAATGAAACGGCTACACTCCACGCGTTGAAAGACACGCTGGAAGCCCTCAGATCGCGTTTAGAGAAACACAACGGCCGGATCGTAAAAACTATGGGAGACGGGTTTCTCGCGGAATTCCAATCAGTTGTGAACTCGGTATCTTGTGCTGATGAATTGCAAAAGTACTGCGCTGACAGAAATCGCGAGACACAAAATGAACCAAAACTGGTTTTCCGCATGGGTATCCACATGGGCGATGTGGTTTCCGATGGAGAAGACATTCTTGGCGATGGGGTGAATACTGCGGCACGGCTTGAAAAGCTAGCTGGCCCGGGATGCGTCGCAATTTCAGGCCGGGTGCGAGACGAAATTTCAGGCCGTCTTGATCTCACTTTTAGGGACCTTGGGAAACAACAACTCAAGAACCTCCCGCGACCTGTGCGCGTGTACGAACTTGCCAGTGATCTTGATTACGTCGAACTGCCTAGAAATGCTCCTCAAACCAGTAAAAACTCGATCGCCGTTCTTCCTTTTGACAACATGTCGGATGATCCGGATCAGATTTATTTTTCAGACGGCATCTCTGAGGACATAATCACGGATTTATCCAAGATAAGGGAGTTATTCGTAATTGCTAGAAATTCGAGCTTTTCTTACAAAGGCAGGTCCGTGGACGTCCGACAGATCGCCCGAGAGCTCGACGTGCAATTCATTGTAGAAGGCAGTGTAAGAAAGGCAGGCAACCGGGCAAGGGTCACTGCGCAGTTGATCGATGCTCAGTCTGGCGGCCATGTCTGGGCCGACCGATACGACCGCGAGTTAACTGATATCTTTGCCGTCCAAGACGAAATCACCGAAAAAATTGTCAAAGCTCTTCAACTGGCATTGGCCGAAGATGGAATGGGAAGGTCGAACGGATCGCGCACATCCGACCTGCAGGCCTATGACCTGTACCTACAGGGACGACTAGCCTTCCATTCCCACGTACGGCGTAAGTTCGTTGAAGCGCGCAGCTTGTTTGAAAGAGCGATTGAGTGCGATCCCCAATTTGCTCAAGCTTATTGCGGTTTGGCCGATTGCAATTTGATGCTCTATTGCCAATACGACGGAGAAGAGGAACACCTGAACTCTGCAACGGTCGCTGCTGATCGAGCGTTAGAACTCGCCCCAAATTTGGCCGAGGCCTATGCTTCCAAAGGTTTGGCTCTGGCTCAGTCGAAAGATCAAAATGGGGCAAACACAGCTTTCCGCAAGGCTTCGGAGCTCGATTCCAACCTCTATCAAGCCCAATACTACTGGGCTCGCCACTGTTGGGAAAATTCGGACTTCGAGAAAGCGGCTCGGCATTTTGAACAGGCTTGGAAGATTTCTCCCAGAGACCCACAGGCTCCATTCTTACTGATGGCAGTTTACGGAAAGTTGGGACGCGAAGAAGATGTTCTAAAGGCTGCCCAGGCAACTTTGGAAACCGCAAGATGTAAACTGGAGGTAGAACCCGGCAATAGTAGAGCCTGTTTCCAATGCGCTCATGCCTTGGCACATATCGGGCGGTTTGACGATGCTGAAGAGATGATACGTAGAGCCATCGACTTGGACCCCGGGGACCGGATTGTAGTCTACAACGCGGCATGTATGTTTGCGACAATAGGCAGAGTCGATCAAGCCCTTGATACGCTTGAAAACATGCCGGGCCATCAATTGCAAATGCTCGATTGGATACGCCATGATGGGGATCTTGATAACTTACGTGATCACCCACGGTTTCAAAAATTTATGGCGGCGCTCGAGGCACAAGAAGATGCTAAGGGGCAAAACAGCCGCATTAATTAAGCGCCTTAGGTCCACTCTAGTGCTTCAACATCCAAAAGTACTCCTCCGCTTGGGAAAATTGGTGCGATTCTTATCAGGGCACCTAGCGTGGGAGGATTAGTTTCCCAAATGAACTCGCTCATGCAGTTTGGTAAATGCCGGCTCTGGGCTCGATGCTTTCGTTCAGCCAAATTTGTTGAATGTGGCCACTTTGCTGACATTCGCCGCGCCTGCAATCTGTTGAGCAAGGCAAGAGTTAAGGCCACACAAGCAGACATTCGCTGCTAGTGCAGCACTAGGACTTAGTGACGGCGGCAATGCACTGGAAGCGGACTTTTAAATCAAAGATGCAGTGTTTTGGAGCCTTGGACAGCAGCTATGCGGACAAATCGGTCATTCTCGTTTCTTTAAACCTACACAAATCAAAATTCGGCATTCATCGAGGTCTCGACTGAATGTACACCTATACCTACGACAATGCCCGCAAAGATAAGCCCAACAAATGCGTTGATAACCGCCAAAGCCCGGCTCGAGGGTTTCTCCGGCTTAAGGTCACCGTAGCCAACGGTAGTTGCGTTTATGAAGGCATGGTAAAGGCTCGGTCCGGTCGACCAGCCTTCGATCCGACCAATTGATACCCCCAGCATGCACACCAAAACCAACAAGAACACAAGTATCGGTGACAGGTAGATCAGGTCCCAAAGGAAAACCGATAGAAACGTGCAAATGTAGCTAGCGTCGCAACCCATAGCGAAACACTACCTCTCTGCCAGTTGGGGGCCTAATTGAATACCAATGTCTTGACAGGAAGCAGAATGGCCTGTGCACGCAAGACAATTGCATTCGCTATACCCATGCCATCCACAATCCTTGCGATGAAAGCAGACAGGCCCGTGATTTCACCGGCGTCGATTTCCTTTGCTCGGCTCGTATAAGCAACGCCAACGCACGCACTACCGGGCGGGATGCTATCAAGATGCTGTGGGAAAATAGGTGCTAGGAATGCTGTAATTGTACCGGGTCGCGCTCGATCCTGCTGATCCAGCAGCGCATCCCCCGGTCGGAACTGCCCTGCAGCAATCGCCTCTTGCACGTCGCCCACAACCATTGGGATTATGGTCAACGGTTTAGACGCACAGGTAATTTCCACCAGCATACCCGGCTTAAGCACACTTGCAGAAATCTGACCAAAAGCCGCGATAAAACGCCCTTGTCCCGTGACCTCAGGCACCAAAATCCCTGCAGGGCGTAGAATTGGATTAACGATATCACCCGGCTTTAGGAGGAACTGCGTAACCGTCCCATCCACCTCGGCAAACACGGTGGATTTCGATACCTCGTTCTCAGCCTCTCTCAGAACCGCTCGCGCAGTTTCAAGCTGTGCAGGAAGAAGAGTGGTTTGGCGCAATTTGGCACCATCCAGAGAGGCAACAGCGGCTGAGCGCTGACTTTCCGCACCGGATACTGCTGTTTGCAAGCGTTCCAGTTCCTGTTCACTAACAACGGTGTTGTTTCGCTCCGCTAGCTCCAGGCGTCGCTCCAAATCGCTCGTAGCCTGAGCAAGGTCAGCTTCTGTCGCCTCAACCCGAGCGGTGGCGCTCGAGACTTCCGTTGCGGTTAGACCCAAAGCCGCCTCAATCTCCTCGATACGACGCTGAGCCGTTTCCGCTGCTGCCTCCTGCCGCGTTGTGTCTAGTCGAAAAATAGCCTCGCCAGCTATAACGTCTTCATTATTGGCAACGTAGACTTCCGCGACCCGCCCCGCACGATCCGACAGAATGGTAACCGTGCGAAACGCGGCAGAAACATTCCTCGTAGAGGGGTGGAAATAGAAGATCACCGTGATCAATGTCACGGCCAGTATTGCGCAGGCGGTCAAACCCCACCGCAATTCATACCAGACATTGAACAGGGTTATTTCTTGGCCCCACCGCTTGCCTTGCTTGTAGCGGCGATACAGATAGTCCGGTACGATTGTGATCAGCGCAGAGAAGACTAACTCAAGCATCGTCGCTCTCCGAGACGTCTACTTCGGACTCGAGTGGAAAGATTTCATGCAACGGCACGGCAGCGATCAGAATTGCCGCGATCCAAAAGGCGTTGTTCAGGGTGAAGAGAGAGATCAACCCAAGCACGCCGACCAACTGCATTTGTACCTTATGAGCACCGGCGGCCATGCGGTCGGGAATGGCTTGCACGGTGAAGTAGAGTGCACCAAAACCCAACAGCACTATGACTAGAACCAATCCAACAACGATCAGAAAACCGTCTGTTTCCCCCGGAGGTGTTACCCAAAATGGGAGCCTCGCCATCGCCTCATCAGAAATAGAACTGTTCACCTGTCCCCCCGCATCCAAGTGATCACATTCGAATATAACTGATTGAAATCAAGAAAACCAACTTGTCTTGTGGCTTTGAAACTAGGGTGCAGATCATTTACCGGGAATATGTTCAGATTATTGTTGGGTCCGCTCTGGGGTCGTAGCTGCCGAATGCATCCGCAGCATTCAACTGGCACGGTAATGGCCACTCTGGGCTCTTTACCGCCATTGGATCGGTCGCAGCATGTTTGGCCAAGGATCATCGTAAGGGACGGCCCTGAGCTGCCGTTCACCCACGGTTCGCTATGCTGCGTTCGCCCCAAAATCTGATTTTAACTCTTCTCGGCTAGAAAGAAATTGGCCTGCTCAAACACCATTGTCACTGCCTCGACTTAGTTGTCAGTTTTCCAATCTGGCTGCGTCGCAAAAGAGACGACATCTTTGCCCAGATGATCCCAATGAGGTTTGTCACGCTCAAAGATGACAACCTCAACGTCTAGCCCACTGGCATCGTCAAATGTACCAAGCGACAGCGTTAGATGATCAGGTAGTCGCGTGTTTCTACCATTAATTGGACTGCCGCAATTCACACAGAATGCCTTTGAGACTTCCCAACCCGCGTCGGAAGAAGAACTGTATTCACTCAGCTTTCCGCTCACAGCAACCGCACTGGAACACAAACATTCACCCACCATATGACCTGTCCCAATCAAGCGACGACACTCTTCACAATGGCATTGAGCAACGACGACGAGCGGCTATCAACGCTGTATGTGACCGCGCCGCAAAGGCACTTGCCAGTGATATTTTTTCATACACAGGACGTTAGCGATGCGTTGGAGACGCGCAATCATAGTGTAGGAAGCGGTTGGCCAGATATGCTAGGTATTCAGTACAGCCGAACGGCGGGTTTGGTACAGCCTGCGGCAAATGAAGCATCACGCAGCATTGGCCATTCCGGGCTAACTGCCAACATCCTATGAGGTTTATCTAAACTTGCGGCGCGGCGCCTCAAGCTTCGTGATAGCTACCATCCGATAACAAATCAGCGCGCATCTCAATACAACCTTGACTACTCTTTCCAGCAAAACGAGCCCTTGTCCGCCTTCACCCGACCCAATGACGGCAAGGCGAAGTGGTTCCCCAGCACAAGGCACCCTGTCTCCGAGGCGCTTTCCAACAGTCTCCGGCGGGATGCCACGGCTTTCTCTGCATCGGAGTCGAACTTGAAATGCCACTCGGGGTGCCAGCACTGCGCGGTTGTATGGATCGCATCGCCGGTAATAAGGGCGCGCTGGTAACCGCTGGCAATTGCGACCGACACATGGCCGGGGGTATGGCCCGGCGTGGGAATCAGGGTGACATGATCGCCCAGCATGTGCCCTGTTTCCACCAGTTCCGCCTGCCCGGCTTCAATGACGGGCAGAACGCTTTCAACATAGAGGTCGCTGTTGTCCTCGCGCTGATACGCCTCGTCCGCCGCAGGCATCAGATAACGCGCATTCGGAAAAGTCGGAACCCAGCGCCCGTCCTCAAGCCGCGTGTTCCAGCCAACATGATCGGCGTGCAGATGAGTGCACAGAACATAGTCGATATCCCCCACATCCAGTCCTGCCGCCGTTAGGCCTGCGATAAACCGCTGACTTGATCGCTTGTGCCAATCCGGTCGCCGCGGCAGGGTTTTGTCATTGCCGACGCAGCTGTCGACCAGGATGTTATGCGCTGGCGTTTTTAACAGAAAACCCTGAATCGGCAGGATCAGCCGCCCGGACTGAGTACAAACACCGCCGGGCACATGCGCTTCGACAATGGCCCGGACATCTGGTCCGGCATTGGGAAACAACTGCTCTGTGGCCAGAAAAGGAGCATGGATTTCCAGAATACGCCAAACTTCAACGTCACCTATTTTGCACAGCATGGCCGATGTCCTTACTTTTGTGCTGAATGCCACAAACCTTTGAGTTAGTGTTTCGAGTTTCAGATTCCCAAAGGTTAGAGTATCGGCCGCTTTGGCACGAACACAAAGTAGTTATGAACAAACGGCGGCTGTTGCGTAGTTTGCGGACAGCGGATGCATAGCTGAGTCAAAGGACAACTCAGCCTAAAGAGACGTAGAGGGCGGCTCATACCTGCAGTTCAGCGGGCAACGCAAATGCTGCGGTGCGGCCCGTCAACCCGGACTTCGCCGCGAGCGCAAACCGAGACAACATACTGCATTTGAATCGCGCATCGATAGTGCTCTCAGAAAGGCATTGAGTAAGGGCTTTGCGGAACCTTGGAAGCAGATCTATCCTGCAAAAACCTCTGCTTCTAGTGCGCGTGGTGGCCGGACAGAAGCGATTTTTCATTCTTGATGTGACGTGCAATCAATTGCTTTTGCAGCTTCGCGGATGGGATTGGGAGTGCGGGTTTCGGGGCGCATTCTAATTCGGCAAGCTCAGGAAAGATGCTCAGGATTTCTGAACGTGCATCCGCACTGATAGCCTTGAGCACCTCCGGTCCGGTAAACAGGCTTTCCGACGGTGCGTCCTCGGCATAGATCACCTCGTGCTGATTAAAAAGAAGGTGAAAATACTCGACGCTCTCCACTTCCTGATCAACGAAAATACCGGGCAGTGCCGTTAAATTGACCGCGGGCACCAAAACCTCGGAAATCCTAAACATACGCTCGACAATCTTTGAAGACACCAACATCCGGTGCTGTCGAGACACCACAAGATCACGCCGGGGCAAGCCGTGACCCAAGGCTCCAGCACTGATACGAACCGGGCGCAACTTGGGGTTCGCAGCTAGTTCCGAGGCAGAAATTCTGCGACGAAACACGCGCAGCAGGGTAGCAAAACCGGGTCCCTCACCCGTGGGATCGAAAACTTCGACCTGATCGCCGGCTTTCAAATCATCAACCGCTTTTTGACCGTCTCTTAAGCGAACATTCGTTCCGCCGACGAAACAGGGAACAAAGTCGGAAACAGGCAGATTTACGATTGGACTAGCAAACGCTCCGTCACCCAACGCCGTAATCGTAAGTACTGTGTCGAGTGGTGGGACATCTCCTAAGAAGCCGATGAAGAACCCTTGTTCGGCTCCGCCGCCAAACGCATTGTTGCCGCTGGAATCATAGTCGAAAACGCCAATCGTATAGGTATTGGTGCCATCTGTGACTTCGTAATTATAGTCCCAAGCAATCGCATTCCCCAGATAGGTTTGCGTGGTGTCGTCGGGAACCTCATTGGTTACTCCATCTCCTTCGATGATGTTCGGGTCAACGCCATCAGTGATGGTGATCGTACTGTATGAGGAGATCTGAAATGTGGTACCAACACCGCCGAATTGGGCCTGAGCCGTGGTCAGCGTCGTATCCGTCCGAAATGCACCGAAGATATTTGCCATAACCCTTGTTCAGGCCAATCCACCGCCGCTATTACCTAAGCAGCTTGAACCCACCCGCCTGACCTCAATTTACCGTCTGCACATTTTTGCACGATGATAACTCTAATGTAACCGTTAGTCCAACGTTTGCGAATAACCCATTTTTTGCCTGCTCTCTATTCGCAATCAACATCCGTGCGTGTCCGTCGTTATCCAGCAGCTATGTTTTTCAGCCAGTCTGAAAACGCTGTGTTACCAAGAAGATCTGAGGCTCGTCAGATCAAGCCGAACTAAAACACTGAGGACGGGCAATCGCCGGAGACCTCTGCACCCGCCCCAACGATTTGACAACAAGCAGCAACGGGGCTTCGCACACCTTTTTCAAGCGCGCAAGGAAACGCGGCGCCTTTGAGAGCGAACAAAGCGGACCTTAGTACATAGCGCGGCATCGGTCATTCTGGGCTCGAAGTAGACATTCAAGTATCACAATAAGGAGTAGAACGTCTGCTCTGTGCGACAAAGCCGACGTCCAAACTAACGGAACGAATGGCCGCTTTCAGATCCAACATCTAATCGGCTGCATTTCCGTTCCGCCGGGCGGCTCAATTTCCAGGACTTATTCGCAGTCTTGGTCATCGAGCCAACCCCGGACGAAACTCCCTTGGCATCATAATGGGTACACTTAGGGTGCAAGCCATTTGAACGGTTCAGCGGGCGCGAATTCTTCGGACACGTCACCCGCCAGAATCGGATGTCCCTTTAACTCCAGTTTTTGAGGCTCGCTACCGTCTGTCAGGTCAAGCTTATTGATATCCACCCAAAACACATTGGGGCTAATGGCAGACTCAAAGTAGTATCTTCCACTCTCGTGATCTGCGACCGAGCGCCAAACTGTCGTTGCGAGATTTGGTGCATTTGGGTCAGTAATTCCGAGGGGAACCGAGACATTACGAATAATGGAAAACGCGGCTGCGGTTGCCATTCGGGGATCCTCGAACTCAGGCACCGTATCAAGGTAAAAATCTGCACGTGTAAATCGATCTGCCGCACGATTTGTGCCCGGCAACATAGACAAGCCCCCGACCTGATCCCAATAGGCCGTCAAAGCAAGTTGCTCATCATAAGTTGGCGAGTTTGTCATGACCCGGTATTCGTCACCGTGATGCACAATAAGTTCGCCACCGACGTATTCGAAGATCGCAGAATCCCCACTTTTGTCAGACAGCGAAAGATGTAAGCCAGCTTCGTGACCGTTGGGAAGGCGCGGTGCCACCATGTTGAATGGCTGTGCCGACAAGCCTTCAACCGCTTCTGCGACCGTCGCGTAGTTGTCGAGCGCATATTGGGCCCAGGCGCCGACGGACAGCGTTGGTCTGCCTTCTGCTTCACCGTAATCGGCTTCGGCCAAATAAAGCAGGTTTGCAACAAGCCCGGCTTCGTTCATGCCGTCTACGGTGCCGATGTCATAGCCCGACAAGGTGATCGATCCAAATTTGGAAACCCATACAATCGAACCTTCGCCCAAACCTCCGTCACGCTCCATGCCCTTGGGAAATGCCCAGAAATCTGATCCTACATCCTCGAACCAGTCCATACTTCTGGCCGTGATGAAACTGTCCGCTCCGGTTTTGTAGAGTAACCGAGTGCAAGCATCGGCAGATACTGTCATTGCTGATACAGCGCAGATGCCGCAGATCCCGGCCAATAATCTTCGAGCAGTATTTTTCATTTGGAAACTCCGTAATGTGTTTCGAAGGACGACATGTTGGAAGATCGGGTGCTTCAATTTTTAGAATGTCGCACGGAAACTGTCCAAAAGGTTCGCGACATGCTTTCAGGGCCTACAGTAATAACCTGATGCTGACAGTCTGCGTCGATAAACTGATTTTGCCCCCCTATCCAATAACGCTGTGCCCACGGGCTTGCATGCAATTCACCAGAACCTGGCGCTGGATCAACTCGTCATTGTATTGACCCTTGACGGAGCCAAGTATCCCGCCAGCGACTGCCCCACCGAGAGCGTCATAGCCATCTCCGATCATGGCGCCGGTGAGCGCACCGTCGATTGCGCCAAATGTCGTGTCCATTCCCCTTTTGCCGGATTGATAGTTTATCGCCAGAGCGGTGCAGTGTGCCTCGTCCGAAGCAAAGCTCGCATTTCTTGTGCCGTCCACTGCAAGCGGTTTTTGCAGCGGGTACTGAGTGCACGCAGTTAAGCCAAGTACAGCAACGAGAACGAGTTTCTTCATTATCGCTTCCCCTCAAATTATGGACATTGGCCTGAGTAACGAGCGTTTAGATTGGCCATTCCCTGAACACTGCACACATAGGAATTCACGGTTTCGTTATTAGATCGGCTTCAACAATTTGACGCCGCGTAAAACTTTTTTGCGCTGGCTGCGGCAGCTGACCTGTTCTCAAAACTGTGGGTTTCAGAATGAGAATTGCGCGCAACTATTGCGTGGCATTGTAACGGCAGTTGAAAGTCGTTCGGTAAACTCAAGTTTCAAAGCACCGGGAGGTTCAGTATTGCACCTCCGGTAGCCTGTATGGAATTGCCTTCATCATCAGTGCAGGGCTGTACATGATACATCGCGAAAGGGTTGTGGCCGGACAGTTGTTCACAGCACGCGACGCACCTCCAATTTAGGAATACACGTGCTCAAGGCCCTTAGCTGACCTTGGTGGAATAAGTTGGCACCAGTCTGGGGTCCGTCCTTGCGCAACGAATTCTCCACATTTGAGTCTCCTGGTCACGTCGTCTTTTCATACAGCTATGTCGAAAGCAGCGAATTCTTAAGCGTTGCTTCCCAAGTAGCGTACATTCGACAACAAACCTCATCACGTATTGATGCTGACCAGCGGGCCTGACCCAAGGCGGTTTTCAATCAGAAGACTTGGTCGAAAGGATGCGAAAGTGGCAAATCTACTTGATCCGTTTCAACTGAAACACCTGGCTTTGCGCAACCGTATTGTAAGCACATCCCATGCACCGAATTTTGTCGAAGATGGCCATCCCAGGGACCGTTACAGGTTGTATCACGAAGAAAAGGCCAAGGGCGGGGTCGCCCCGGCGGATCGACCAACATCGCCCCTGATAGCCCATCGGTGTTCGGCCAGCTCTATGCCGGCGATGACAGTATCATTCCATGGTTTCGGAAACTTACGGATGGCGTTCACGAACATGGTGCCGCCATCATGTGTCAGATCACCCATATGGGGCGCCGCACAGCTTGGGATGATGGGAATTGGTGCCAGTCCTGGCCCCGTCCGGCATCCGCGAGCGCGCTCACTGCGCCTTTCCCAAAGCAATGGAACAAGAGGACATTGACCGCGTGATTGGCGAATTCGCAGCTGCTGCGCGACGCTGTCAGCAGGGCGGGTTCGACGGGATCGAGATTCTGTCCCACTCACATCTTCTGGGGCAATTTCTGTCCCCGCTTACCAACAAGCGCGACGATGACTATGGCGGGACGTTGGAGAACCGAATGCAGCTGACTCTACAGGTGCTTGACGCGGTGCGTGCTGAAGTCGGCCCCGATTTCATCCTGTCGATGCGCATCACCGGAGACGAACTGACCGAAGGAGGGCTGAACGCCGAAGATTGCATTGCCGCCGCCCGGATGCTGGAAACCTCCGGTCATGTCGACCTGCTCAACATCCTTGCCGGCGCGCCTTACGATGATCTGGGTTTGGCTGAATGGGTTCGACCCATGGGCCTGCCGGCGGCTCCACATATCACCGTGGCTGGGCGCATCCGTGATGCCGTCGATCTGCCGATACTGCACGCCGGAGGGATTGCGGATATTGCCACGGCCCGCCACGCGGTCTCCGGCGGCCATGTCGATCTGGTGGGCATGACCCGCGCACAGATGGCTGATCCCCATCTGGTGGAAAAACTCGCGCGCAGGGAAGAAGAGCGCATCCGCCCCTGTGTCGGCTTGGGCTACTGCGTGGATCGGGTCAATCAGGGCAAACCTGCCGTGTGCGGGCACAATGTCGCCATGGGGAGGGAGTAGACCTTGCCTCATATCATCACCGTCAGCGACAACCGAAAGAAAGTAGTTGTCGGCGGCGGCGGGCCTGGAGGGCTGGAGGCCGCGCGGGTCTGCGCCCTGCGCGGTCACGACGTAGTGCTGTTTGAGGCATCGGATCGTCTGGGCGGGCAGTTGGTTCTGGCCGCCAAGGGGATGACGCGCAGACAGGTCTGGGGCGTCGCTGACTGGTTGATTTCCGAAGTGAAGGTGCTTGGGGTCGATATCCGTCTGAACACCTATGCCGAAGCCGATGACGTTCTATCGGAAGCCCCCGATGTCGTCATCATAGCGACAGGCGGCTGGCCCGAAACTTTAGCCATCCCAGGCGGTGACCTGGCGATATCCAGTTGGGAGGTGTTGTCCGGTGAGGTGCGTGTCTCGGGCGAGGTGCTGTTGTTTGACGAGGTCGGCGACCACCCTGCGGCCGTCACGGCTGATGCGTTGGCAGGAACCGGTTGCAGCGTCAATCTCGTTACCCCAGACCGGTCCCTTCTGCATGATCTTGGCCCAACGACCTCTTCTGTCGCATTGCGCAATCTGGCCGACAACGGAGTCGCCTTTACCTGTCTACAGGAGTTAACCTCTCTCGCCCGCGAAGGCGGTCGAGTTCGCGCCAGCTTGCGTCATGCGTTAACGGCTGACCTCACTGAACGTCTTGTTGATTACGTGGTCGTTGAACATGGTTCGTCCCCGATGGTCGAACTCTATCACGACCTCAAACCAGGCTCGCGCAACAATGGGCAGGTTGATCAAAAGGCGATCATCGGCGGGACGTTTCCATTCGCCGACACTAATCTGAGCGGCCACTTCTATCTGGGCCGCATTGGCGACGCAGTTACAAGCCGAAACTTGCACGCCGCAATTCTCGATGCCTTGCGGGTATGTGCTCCGGTCTGAAAGAAACCATGCTCCTCTGCCGCTAAAATACGGGAGCGGATTATCAGTTCTGGCGCGGCGAGTGACAGGATAGCACCCACTCTCAAAGGTAGCGAGCAGCCCAAACCGGGCATTGATCAAGTATCATGTTTTCTGCAGCGCAACAGACAGATCCAGACCTTAGCTGCACTGGCAAACCCCACTCCAAGATCATCCCATGTCGTTCAAACTTGTCCGGGAAGCCATAGAACGATAGCAGGGAAAGCAACGAGCATCGCGATAGTTGCGGCATCCGCCAGAAAGAAGGGTGTTACTCCTTTAAAAACATCCTGAACGCTTAAGTCTTCACGCACGCCAGCCACGACAAAGCAATTCAGCCCGATAGGCGGAGTGATCAGGCAAAACTCGGCCATTTTTACGACCAAAATTCCGAACCAGATGGCGCACATAGGGCCGGACATCCCGAAGGTACTGTCGGCTGCGCTAACGGCCTCGCCACCGTTCAGAGCCATCACGGCAGGGTAAACAACCGGCAACGTCAGCAAGAGCATTCCGATCGCATCCATGAACATGCCCAGAACGGCATACGCCAAAAGAATGCAGATCAGGATCAGCATCGGTGACATCTCAAGCGAAGTGATCCAGTCGGAAAATGCGTTGGGAAGCTCGGCAAATCCGAGAAAACGAACGTAAACCAACACGCCCCAGATAATGGTGAAGATCATGACGCTCAGCTTTGCAGTTTCCAACAGCGCGTCTTTAAGCTCCGACCAGCGCATGCCCTGATACAGCGCCATCAGGAACACCACGAAGGCTCCAATTGCGCCGCCTTCGGTTGGCGTGCCCCAGGCATCACCCCCGAATGGGTTATAGACAAAGAAGATGATGGTCACCACTACGACCACTATGGGCAAAGCGGGCGGTAGAGACAGGAAACGTTCTTTCCACGTAAAGCCTGTAACTGCGGGACCGAAACCTTTGATCACGACAGCCATGCCAATGATCAGCAAACCATAGATCACTGCAGAAAACATGCCCGGAATGAAACCGGCCAACAGCAGCTTGCCCACGTCTTGTTCCACGATAATCGCGTAGATAACCAGAATGGCCGAGGGCGGGATGAGTGAAGCCAGCGTGCCGCCTGCAGCGACAACACCCGCAGCAAAGCGCTTATCATACCCGATCTTCAGCATCTCTGGTATGGCGATACGGGCGAACACGGCGGACGTGGCAACCGAGGCTCCGGACACTGCGGCGAACCCAGCGGTTGCAAAAACGGTCGAGACCGCCAGCCCGCCCGGGACCCAAGCCAGCCATCGCTTGGCCGCCTCGAACAGTGCTTTGGTCAGGCCGGCGTAATAGGCGAGATAGCCAATCAGGATGAAGGTCGGAATAAGGCTCAGCGCCTGACTCGAAATCTTGGAATGTGGCACCTGCCCCGCAGTTTTGACGGCCACGGTCACAGCCTTTCCGAAACGCGCCGGGTCGTACCCAAACTTGGCCCAGAAGATCCAGATCAAACCAACCATGCCAGCGGTCGCAGCGGCAAAGGCCACGCGCATCCCCAACACCACAAGAACAAGCATACCGCCCGAGACAATCAGACCAATTTCAATGGGTTCCATCAGATTAAACCTCAGTTATCGTGGCCCGAGACATGCTCGGCTTCCATTGCAGCCTGCGTGGCGGCATCTGCTATTAATGGGACGGCGATAGGAGACTTGTTGGGATAACGGATCGCGCGACCATAGGCCCAAAGCTGCAGAGAAAGCCTTAGGCAAAGGACACTGAAGGCGACAGGTACCAACAGTTTTGCGGGCCACAGCGGGATACCAATATCAATGGAACTGTCACGGCTCCAAAGCGGAGCGCCGAAGTCGAAACTTCGGGAAAAGTGCGACCAGCTTCCCCAGATCAACAAAACGATCAGCGCGAGAATGGCGGCGGTCGTTACGAATTCGACGATATAGAGTGCCCGCCCTTTTAGCGCGCCCACGACCATGTCCATTCGAATGTGGCCGCCATCACGCTGCGCATAGGAAATCCCCATAAAGGCGATCAGTGGCATAGCCTGCTCGATCCAGTCCACATAACCGGGCAGCGGCGCGTTGGCGATGTTACGACCACCGACTGAGACGACCGCCATTAGCATGAGCGAGAAGACTGCCAGGCCGCTGACCAGGGCCAAAACGCTCTCCAATTTGTAAAGGCGTTGATCGAGAATGCTGAGACGGCTGTCGTCGGACAGCACCAGGGATGACCCGGCCATCTGTATGCTCCGATATCTGGGAAAGGGCACCCGACGCCAGCTTGGCCGACGCCGGGTGGTGAGTGGATTAGCTGCCGTTTGCGATCTTGCCGGTCACAAGGTCGTAGAGCTCTTGTGCCGGTAGGCCGCGTTTGGTGTTTTCTGCAATCCAGGCCTCGGCCGCGGGTGCGGCAGCGGCTTCTTTGAAGGCTGCGATTTCTTCATCGCTGAAAGTGACTCGTTCGATGCCGCGTTGATCCAGCTCAGGGCCCCAGGCTTCCATCGTTTTGGTCTGGTAGTGGGAAACGTAGTGATCCAGTGCTTCGTCTACTGACCCTAGCAGAGCTTCACGATGTTCATCGGACAGATCTTCCAGTGCCATCGTGTTCACCACGACCGGGCAGTTGACCGTGCCGGGGTTCAGGTTCGTCGTCCACCATGTGCCGTTTTCAATGGTGCCGAATGACATATGCGCGTGTGGTGCAAAGCTGACGGCTTTGACGATGCCGCTGTCCATTGCCTGACGCACTTCGGACGCGGACATCGAGGTCGGAACCGCGCCTACCGTCTCCATCGCTTTGCCGATGCCGCCAGTTGCCCGTACGCTCAGACCTTCAAAGTCCGATAGAGATTTCGGCGCGTTGCCTACGCCGACCAGGTTGTATTGAGGCAACGGTGACGGCATCAGCAAAGTCGCGTCCCAGCGGGCCAGATCCTCGACAACAGCCGGATGTTGATAGACGGCCATCGACAGGTCGACTTCTTGCTCCAACGAAGTCACGCCCAAAAACGGCAGCTCCAGAACTGTGATCGAGGGGTTCTTGTCGCGGTGATACCCAGCGCAGAACTGGGCCATTTCGAACGCGCCGATCGAAATACCGTCGAGGTTTTCCTTGTTCTTCGAAAGGCCACCGTAGCTGATGTTCAAGATGAACTCGCCGTTAGTCTTTTCGTTCACCAATTCGGCAAGTTTCTCGACGTGCTCGGTGAAGGCGCGACGCTTGCCCCACAGAGACACGTTCCATTCGACAGCCAGTGCTTCGGATGCAACGGTCAGCGACAAGGCAGCAATGGCCGCCCGGTTAAGGTGTTTGCGCATAGTGGCTCCTCCCAGATCACGCATTTCGTTTGGGCGGAGTATTCAAAATGAGCGGCGGCCTGACTATGAAGGAAAATGCGGGCAGAATTCCAGATGCCCTGCGGATTTCCGCAGGGTGTTTTCGCCTACAACAGCGCCTCTTTATCGAGACCGAGTTTGACGATCTTTTCGTTGAGTGTCCGGCGGCCAATCCCAAGCGCTTCAGCGGCAGCATCCATGCGGCCCTTGTGCGCTTTTATGGCTTTGCCGATTAGCTCGCGTTCGAAAGCGGCAACCGCTTCGCGCAAGGTATCCGGGACATCGTCGAAATGCTGATCACTTTGGATAGCCTGCGTCAGTGACCCTCCTCCCCGTCGGGCCGCCAAAACACGCCGCTCGCAGACATGACGCAGCTCGCGCACATTGCCAGGCCAGTCGTGCGCAAGCAATGCGGCCAGATCGTCCCGATCCAGCGCTGGCGCATCGATTTCATAAACCTGCGCGTGTTCATTCAGGAAATGCGTTGCCAACAAAACCAGGTCATCCCGTCTTTGTCGTAACGGAGGCAAGGTCAGAACGACCGTATTCAATCGAAACAGAAGGTCCTGACGCAGGCGACCTTCCTCGGCCGCCAATATGACATCTTCGTTGGTAGCAGACACGACCCTGAAATTTACAGGAACCGGCGAAACAGCCCCCACCGGAAGCACCTGCTGATCTTCGATAACCCTCAGTAGCTTGGCCTGCACCGCCGGTGAGCAAGAGCAGATCTCATCCAGAAACAAGGTTCCGCCCGATGCCGCTACAAGCCTTCCATCCGACACGCCCGTGACCCCAAACATTTCGGCCTCGAACGTATCGGGGGACAACGCGGCACAGTTCAGAGCGAGGAAGGGAGCATCCGGCGACCCGCCCAGATCGTGCAAGGCGTGGGCAACCAGTTCCTTTCCGGTACCCGTATCTCCCTGCAAAAGGACCGCGACAGAGGTATCCGCAATGTCGAGAATTTCTTGTCGCAAAGCTATAATCGCATCAGTCTCGCCAAGCAGAATGCGATCCAGTCCAGATAGTTTTAGCAGCCTGCCCTTCAGCCGCGCATTGCTTTTACGCATACGGTTTTGCTCGGCCGCGTGCGTCAGCACAGTGAGTAACCGCCGCGGCTCATATGGCTTTTCGATGAACCCGTACGCACCATCCTGGATGGCTTGTACCGCCGTTGGAATATCACCATGCGCAGAGATGAGTACGACGGGCGGCGCCACCTGTTTGTCCAAGCTGGCCAGTAGTTCAAGACCCGACATGCCGGGCATTCGCACATCCGAAAGGATGGCATCAGGCGTGGCGTTGGTCAGATACTCCGCTACCTGTGTTGCCCGCGGCACGGCGCTGACGGTCCAACCGGCAGCTTCGAGTAACTCGACGAGAGATTGTCGCATCGACTTGTCATCGTCGACGACCAAGACATTGAACGGTTGCGCCAAGGTCATTCTCTCTTTTCTTCGGGTTTCAGAGAAATCGGGAAGGCGACACGGAAAACCGTTCCGCCTCCGTCTCTATTCCGTGCCGTCAATTTGCCGTTGTGATCTTTGACAATACTGGCTGAAATTGCCAGCCCTAAGCCCATGCCACGCCCGCTCTCTTTTGTCGTTACAAATGGTTCTTGCAGCTCAGCCAGCGTTGCACCCCCCAACCCGTGGCCATTGTCCTGAATTTCCAGCGTAGCCTCATCATCAGAAACCGTTAGTGTAATACGAATTTCAGGCGAATTAGTTCCGTCAGTTGCGTCGATGGCGTTGCGCACGAGGTTAGTGATAACTTGTTCGATCCTAAGCGCATTTCCCCGGACAAAAACCGGATTGCCCGGCATATCAAACGAGATTTTTACCTTAGCCAGCTCAATGTTCGGAGCGACCAGAGCAATAGCGGCGTCGACTGAAGAGCATAGATTTACGTCGTCGAAAACCTCGCTCTCCGAACGCGCGAAGAACCGCAATTGGCGCGTAACCCCTTCCATCCTATCAACCAGGCTTCCAATTTTTTGCGATAGCTTGGTTTCACCTGAAGAACCGATTTCTGCCGCGACCAAATGATTGCGCATGGCAGCGATAGGCTGTCCCAATTCGTGCGTGACAGACGCAGAAAGTTGCCCAAGAGCCGCTAGTCGGCTCGCGCGCTCCAACTCGCCTTGAGTGCGTTTTAGGCGCCGCTCGGCTGTCTTGCGGTCTTCAATTTCGATTGCGAGCCGCTCATTGGCTTCGCGGAGCATTGCTTCTTCCTGTTCGGACCGCGCCAAGGCCGCGCTCACGCGTCTTGCGCGTTGTATCTGGAAAAAGATGAATGCCAGTCCTGCCAGTAGCACAAAAAGTGCGGTTACAAGCCAACTACGCGCTACGGCTTGGTCGTCACTTGCAAAATAGTGAAGCGACCACCCATGCGGCAAGTCCGTAGCTGCAAGATGCAGGCGTTTTGTCCCTGCAATTCTGGCCTGATCGCCCGGCAACTCAGCCCATTGCAATGGATCTAAGTCTTGCCCCGGAAACTGCCTCGCCTTTCGGATCCGTTCTTGCTGCTGTTCTGTCAATGGCGTCAGCACGCGGTATTGCCAATCCGAGTTCGAGGAAAGCAGAATAACACCGTCCTCATTGGCCAAAAGGACCTGTTCGCCTGAGTTTTTCCAACTATCCTGAAGATCTGAAAAATCGATTTTGATTGCTATGACACCGGTTGAAGCTCCCCGGTCGTCGAGTACCGCGTTAGCAATGAAGTATCCCGGCAGACCAGTCGTTGCTCCGATGGCGTAGAAGCGGCCTTGATTTCCAGAAATGGCACTTTGGAAATACGGACGGAAAGCATAGTTCTGGCCAACGAAGCTCCCGGCATCGCGGAAATTCGAAGCGGCTATGGTGAAACCGTCTTCGTCCATCAGGTAAATTGCATCCAGTCCCGCCTGGGCCGCAAAATCCTCGAGCCGTCGATTCAAAGCTCCGGTGCCGTCTCCTTCGGCTGTTCTAACGACAAAGGAATCCTGTGACAGCACGTATGTGAGGTGGGAAAATCGTTCGAGTTCGCCGTTCACCGAACTTTGGTAGAGAGACAGGCGACCTTGAGCTTTCGAAAGCTCTTCCGACACGAAGTATTGGTATGACACCAAATAAAGACCAAAGCTGGCGGCTAAGGTTACGAGTAATACTACAATATACGAAGTTGACTGCATTGAGTGCCCACGAACTGCGATAGCATAGGATGGCTATGTTGCAAAGTTCCGAAAGCGCAAAGTTGTTCTTGCGATCAAATCGAAGTTGGGCAGCCAGTTCAGCGAGTTGTTTGAAAGGACAGATTCCGGGCTTGAGGAGGCTCTTTCAGATCATGTGAGCGACCTCGATCCCGCCAAGCGCTGCCGCGACAGTCGCGAATGCCTTAAACCCAAGCATCTGTCGAACTCGCCGCTCAATGAAACGGTGGTCCTGTTCGACGGTATTGATCAAGTACTTCCGCCTGATCATCTCAATCGAGATCGAGCAGCCAAAGCTCTTGAGCATCTTGTTGATTGTCTTGATGACGGCTGTATTGGCGCCACTTTTGTCGATGACGGTCTTTCGCGGAAGGCCATCGGCTTCCAACATTCGGGCGAAGAACTTCGTGGCATCTGGCTTGTTGCGGCGCCGGGATAGCATGACATCAAGTGTCTTGCCGTGTTTGTCGACGGCTCGGTAGAGAAAGACCCACGCGCCTTTCACCTTTGTGCAAGTCTCGTCCATTCCCCAGGAACGGTCTCATGGCCTTTTCCGCGGCGCGCTGCTTCAGCGATTGCAGCCGAATACCGCGTGACCCGTCGGGTCAGTGTGATGTGATCGACCGATACGCCGCGCTCTTGCATGATTTCTTCCAGATCTCGATAGGAATCACCGTATCAGACATAGAAAAACTCCAAGAACAGGATCACTTCCCTAGGATATTGCGCGCCTTCGAAAGAGATCATGAACTGACTTTCGACTTGATAATACCCAAAGTCATCCACCCGTCGGCGGCGCGCACTGCAATGGCCAAAAGCTTGCAACATATACCTCGCCTAGTATGCACACCGGCTCATAAACGACTAAACCCAAAACCGCCTATATAGCATGAAGTTTGCTTGATGCGCAAAATTTTTACATTTTGCGCATCAGTGGGCTCCTCTCTGAAACTCCAGTCAATTTGATCTAAACTCAGGTTTCGTCGCGAAACCCCCCGAGGTATTCAGCAAGCTGCCCCACGATGACCTGTGCATCTTCGGCTGAGACATCCTTTCCGCGAACGCGAATGCGCAACTCACCGGCGGAAACCTCTCCCAAGATATCACCTCCCCCAGGCAATGCGACAGGCGACAGCCGCTGTACCTGTTGTGGACGCCCCCCACGTGCCTTGTCCTTGGGCTGGGCAGGTGATGTCTTCAGGGCCGCTTCCAGCAAGGCCAATTCCGATTTTGGGTCCAGATCCCCTGCCCCGGCCAACGCATGACGCAGTTTAGTTTGCGCCCCATCCCGCAACGCCGAGGCCAGCTTCAAGCCAGACTTTTCAGATAAAGCAACCGGATGTTGCAACAGGTCACCCAACGCTTCATGCACCATCGCAAAACTGCGAACCTTGGATCGCTTTGCCTTGGACGCCGCTGCAAACAGAACATCGACAGCGGCTTCTGTGGATGCAAATACCCCCTGCCCCGAAGCCAGTACTGCGATGCGGCCGCGCTCATAGGGGCTGAGATTTGCCCTGAGCTCATTCTCTTCAACCATGGACACGTAGGCGCCCTGACCAGAACCTGCCTCACGGATGAATGCTGGAATGTCGTTGAATCGCGGATCCGTTTCAGAAAGGCGTCGAAAGGCGTTCAGACGTCGGAACCCCGAAATCAGTCCATAACCGTCCCCATCCCGTGTCACCTCAATCGGAGTGCGCAAACCGTGAACGCGCAGCGACTCCAGCAATTCGTCCATGGCCTCTTCGTTTTCGACCATGCGGTCTCGGCGAATGAAGTCCGCGTCAATGTGATCCAACGGCAACCGTTCGGCCACCAAACCCGCGTCCTGAGCGTCTCGCCAACGGGCTGCGTCTCCTTGATCTTGCGCCAGTGCCAAGCGATCCGTGACGGCAGTCATGCCGTTCAAAGTCGCGGCCTCAGCCGCAACCTGAGCAATCGGAGGAGTGGATGATTTTGGCTCAAACGGGCTGATTGAAGGTTTCGCCGCGAAACCGGCCTCAAGCTGCTCCAGTTCCGAAGTGTCCGGAGCGGTCAATCTTCTGCGTTTAGCCATCTGCTTCTCCTCCCATCTGAGCATCGCGCCACCAGCAGCCAATCAGAACCTGTTTGAATTCGGCATAAGTGCGATCAAAGGTCTCTCGACCCCGTACGTAGGTGTCCCGGTTGAAATCCCTGTAGTCGGCTTCATAAATGCCATTGACTTGCTCGCCGGCTTGCCCAACCAATGCTGTGTAATCCTGCCGGTACGCGTTCATGAAATCACCAAAATACGCCTGGATAACGTTGGCCATGTCTGTCTGCTGGCTGGCATCAAACCGGGTGATGATTGCCCTGACCACGTCCCATTCAAACTTGAGCTCGGGTAGGCCTGCCGCCCGCTGGGCCGCGTTTTCGCCATCCTCAATGCTTGCGAAGGTCGTGTAGAGCATGTCGAAGAACCGGCCGGTCGAGTCAAATTCCAGGAATGACGCCCCTAAGGGAACCAAAAGTATATCAGCTGCGGCCAGCGCATTAATTGTTAGGTACCCAAGTGCAGGAGGCGTATCCAGAAATACGATGTCGTAATCGTTCAGGACGCCTTCGTCATGCAGGAAGTTGGTCAAACCGTCCCAAAGCGGCCAACTGCGCAGACCCATACGCCACACTGGAATTTGAAATTCAGCCCAATAAAGGTTCAATTGGGCGCCGATAAGATCGATGTTGGGCCAGTGCGTTTTTTGAATTACGTCCCGCGGCAGGGTGTTCAACGCTTCCTGCAAGGTCTCATCCAGAGGAATTTCGGGCTGGCCTGCGGCATTCCGAATTCGGTTCTCTTCCTGCACGGCCCGCGCATAATCCTTGGCAATCAGGGGAAATACCGTTTGCCATTCATCCGCAATCTTTCCACCCAGAATGGAGGTCATCGACCCCTGGCTGTCCAGATCGACGACCAGCACTTTATACCCGTCCAACGCGGCAGACATGGCCAGATGCGCGGCTGTCGACGTTTTTCCAACACCTCCTTTAAAGTTGGCAACCGCAACGACTTTTGCCGGCAACCCTTCCGGCCGGTAAGGCAAGTACTCTTTGGTACTGACCCCTTCGGCGGCGAAGTACCTTCTGAGTGCAAGCACTTCTTCAAGCGTGAACCATTTCGAACCGGCTTCGCCCTCCCCTTGGGGCAGATCCGGGTTGGCCTTTAGAACCCGGCGCAAATGGGCCGGCGCCACCGGGATGAGGTATTTGGTGATCTCCCAAATCGAGAACCGGCGCAGTCGTTTCTCACCATCCGGGGCGTATCCGCGACGAGCCAAGTCTTCGCGCCCTTTGGCACAAAATGTAGCGGCTTTTGCGAATCGTGAGGTCCCGATAGGATCAGGCAGCTTTTCCGCTGCAAGCTCGGGATCCAGATTCAAATAGGGCGGCAGAGGAGGTTGGGTAGATTTATTCACTGTCGATGCCTCAGATAATGTTCGCCTTATCGGCGTATATTTCCCAACATAGCGAACATTTATCGCTCAGGCTATCCTCTGAAAGCGGCTTTTCCACAGAATTCGGTCTTAATGCTCGGTTTCGTCGCGAAACTAATCAAAAAAGGAGAAAACAGACCAACAAAGAGTTTATTATTTTTAGAAGCTTTAGAATCTTTGCGAAGAAAAAAACTATATAAAACAAATAGTAAAGTTGGTTTGGGTGCCCAAACACAGGACCAAAGGCGCCCGATTCCGGTGTCAAAGGAACCCATATACAGGGTAAAAGGTACCTTTTGTCGTGAAGAAGAGACCCGATTCGCAGGGCCTTGAAATTAATGGTTGTTTAGACCCTAAATCATGTCTTTCTGTTGTTGTGTTTTCGGCGGCAGAGATTTTTGAAGAACTTACACATACCCATTTTGTGGGTAACTCGGATGAAATCCGTAGAAGGTACCCGAATACAGGATTCCCCTCTTCCTGTATATGGGTACCCAAATAGAATTGATCCGCAGGTACTTTTCATGCCAGAAATATCAAAACGAGCAGCCAGGCAGAATCATGCCGGAAACACAATTGGATATGGATCAGCTTGCCGGTGCCTTACGCCGGGAGACGGTCAAGAAAAACGTCGCCGCGATTCACATCAGCGGCAAACTTACGTTGTTGCAGCGTAAACTTTCCAATGTCCTTTTGCTGAACGCCTATGACGCTCTGACCTCCGCCCAGACGCACACGATAGACGCACGAACCCTTGCAATGATGGTCGGCTACAACTCCAACGACTTCGATACGCTGCGCGCCAGCTTGCGGGCGCTGGCAGAAACCGTTGCCGAGTGGGATATGCTGGACGAACAGGGTCGGCAGGAATGGGGAGTGTCCTCGCTGCTCAGTTTTGCCAAGCTAAAAAACGGGATATGCGAATATGCATATTCGCCGGCTTTGGCCCAAAAACTGTACGACCCAAAAATCTATGCGCTGATCAATGTCCAGATCCAAAGGAACTTTAGCTCGGGCCATGGTCTGGCGCTATATGAAAACTGTTTTCGTTTCGTTAGAACCGGGTCGACCGGGTGGTGGGCGTTGGATGTTTTCCGCAAGCTTATGGGGGTGGATGGCAGCGACTACTACAGCAGCTTCAAGCACCTTAATGCGAAGATCATCAAGCCTGCAGTTGCAGAAGTGAACAAAAGCTCGGACATTCTTATCGAGCCTGAGTTTCAAAAAAAGGGGCGGACGGTAACCGAAATCCGGTTTCTGATAAAAGGGAATCCGCAAAAGGCGATGTTCGAAATCGACGACAGTGATGGTGTCCGGAGTCTGCCGGTTTACAAAACCCTGCGAAAGCGGGGTGTGTCGGACAGGCTCGCACGTCAATGGATATCTGAACATGGCGAGGACTACGTGCAGCAGAAGTTGGATTATGTCAGTGGACAAGGTGATGTGAAATCCACTGTGGGGTATTTGTCTGCGGCTTTGCGTGACGATTACCAGCCACCGGAAAAAGAAACCCCGGTTGAACCCAGTCCCGAAGCCGCAGAAGCCGCGCGTGTGCGCGCGGCCGAGAAGGCGCTGGAGGATCAGGCCTATGCGGCGCGCGCCGCGGAACGGACAGAGCGGTCGCGCAAATTGTCCATTGTCGAAGGGTTGGTTTCGCGGCGAAACCCGACACAGAGGGACGCGGATAAGCGGCTATTCCTGGCCGGGCTCGATAATGACCTGGATAGGGAACATTTTCGCGCCCATGGCTGGCGTTCGGGACTGAACGCCAACGCCATCTTCGATTTCTGGGAAGAGCTTGAGCCGGACGCATTCATTTAAGCGTCAGGAAGAGGGGCCGCGCACAGCCCCTCAGATTATTAACGGTTTTTCATCGCCGACTTAAGTGCATCTGCAAATGCGTTGTTATGTGCATTACCATCAGATTTTGCGCGCTGCGATCCTTTGACTTCTGTGCGGGCAGTGCTCTTTTTCGGGCCACGGCTAGCCCGATCCTCGTGCGCCGAAGCACCGCCATCCTTCCGCATCGTCAGTCCGATCCTTTTGCGAGGGACATCCACATCGACCACTGTGACTTTGACGACCTGCCCGGTTTTGACTACTTCATGCGGGTCCTTGACGAACCTGTCGGCCAGTTGGCTGACATGCACCAACCCGTCCTGATGCACGCCGATATCCACGAAGGCGCCAAAGGCGGCGACATTGGTGACGGTACCTTCCAACACCATCCCCGGCTTCAGATCAGTGATGTCTTCAACGCCGTCGGTGAACGAGGCGGTGACAAAACCGGGGCGCGGGTCGCGGCCGGGTTTTTCAAGTTCCGTAAAGATGTCCCGCACGGTCGGCAGACCAAAAGTGTCGTCGACGAATTGCTCGGCCCGCAATCCTTTTAGAGCGCCGTCATGGCCCATGATCAGACGAATATCGCGCCCGCAGGCCGACACAACCCGGCGTGCTACGTCATAGGCTTCGGGGTGCACCGAGGAGGCATCCAGCGGTTCCGAGCCGTCGCGGATGCGCAAAAAGCCCGCACATTGCTCATAAGCACGTGGACCGAGACGCGCCACTTTCAACAGTTCCTTGCGTGATTGAAACGCGCCATTCAGGTCACGGTGAAGTACAATCGCTTCGGCCAGACCAGGCCCCAGGCCTGAAACATGAGAGAGTAGGGGGGCTGAAGCTGTATTTAGATCTACACCTACCGCGTTTACCACGTCCTCGATCACCGAGGCCAAGGATTGTGACAGCCGATGCTGATCCACGTCGTGTTGATATTGGCCGACGCCAATCGACTTGGGTTCGATCTTGACCAATTCGGCCAGCGGGTCCTGTAACCGTCGGGCAATGGACACGGCACCGCGCAAGGATACGTCGAGGTCGGGAAACTCGCGTGCAGCCAGTTCCGAGGCGGAATAGACGGACGCGCCGGCTTCGGACACAACCACCTTGGTGGGGGCGTTAACGGTTTTGGGCAACAGCTTCAATGCGTCGGCCACCATCTTCTCGGTTTCGCGGCTGGCGGTGCCGTTGCCAATAGCGACCAGTTCGATCTTGTGGGTGGCAACCAGGTTCAGGATGGTCGCCTGCGCACCGCGCAGATCGTTTTTGGGCTGGAACGGATATAGCGTATCGGTAGCAACCACCTTGCCCGTGGCATCCACCACTGCCGCCTTGACGCCGGTTCGGATACCAGGGTCAAGGCCCAGCGTCACCCGGGCTCCGGCCGGGGCGGCAAACAGTAAGTCCTTGAGGTTTCGTGAGAAAACATGAATGGCCTCGTCTTGTGCCCGGCCGCGCAGATCCGCCATCAGCTCAACCATCATCGACAGGGACAGTTTCACCCGCCAGGTCCATCCTGCCACCTTACGCAGCCAGACATCGCTGGGGCCGTCACCGCGTGTGTTCAGATGGGCGGCGACAATGGCCTCGGCCCGGGCCGCGCCCGCTTCGGGTTCGGGCGCGATATCCAGCGACACGATCCCTTCTTTCGAGGCACGCAGCATCGCCAATGCGCGATGCGACGGGGTTTTGGACCAAAGTTCCGTGTGGCTGAAATAGTCACTGAACTTCATGCCTTCCTGTTCCTTGCCGTCGATCACCTTCGAGGTCAGCAAGGCTTCGCGCTGCATGAAATCGCGCAGCTCGCCCAAGAGGGTGGCGTTTTCGGTCAGCCGTTCTGTGATGATGTCGCGCGCACCGTTCAGGGCGTCTTTGGTGGTTGGAACCGCCTCGGTCACATAGGCCTGCGCCAGAATTTCGGGATCGGCGGAGCGGTCGGTCAAAACGGCATCTGCCAATGGCTCGAGCCCGTTTTCGCGAGCGATCATCGCCTTGGTGCGACGCTTGGGTTTGTAAGGCAGGTAGATGTCTTCCAACTGCGCCTTGGTGTCGGCCCGTGCGATGGATTTTGCCAAATCGTCGGTCAGCTTGCCCTGATCCTTGATCGAGCCAAGGATCGTTTCGCGTCGTGCCTCAAGCTCTCGCAGATAGGTCAGGCGGTCGGACAGTGTGCGCAGTTGGGTGTCGTCCAGCCCGCCAGTCACTTCTTTGCGGTAGCGGGCGACAAAGGGGACGGTGGCCCCTTCGTCCAGCAGTTTCACCGCTGCGCCCACCTGTTCGGGGCGGGCGTTGATCTCGGTGGCGATGGTGCGGGCAATGCGGTCCAAGGGGGCCTCCTGAAAATGTCTGGAGGACCTTCTTAGCCAGCAGTGCCTGCGAGGAAAAGGGGAAGGAGGCGGCCTGAGCGAATTTGAACCATTGGTCAATCAGCTCTGTGCTTCGACCTGCAGATAGGCGATGACATTGAGGATATCTTCTTCCTTTTTCAGGCCGCGGAACTGCATCTTGTTGCCGGGAACGACGCCCTTGGGATCGGCCAGGAAGGCAGTCAGGGTATCCGGGGTCCAAACGACGCCGGAGTTTTGCAGCGAAGCCGAATACCGGAACCCGTCCGCCTGACCAGCAGTGGCACCGATGACACCATGTAGCGACGGACCGACCGCGTGGCGATCCCGTTCCAGTTTGTGGCAGGCGCTGCATTTGCGGAACACTTTCTTCCCAGCTTTGATGTCGCCTTCAAAAGCGGCGGCCGCAACGGCGACCGGGGCAGCGGGTGCGGCCTCGGCCTTTTTGTTGTCCATGTTGAAAATCAGACGCGCAGTCACGGGAACCGTCCGGGTGATGCCCGGCAGGTCGGCCAGCTCCATCAGCTTGTCGACGCCAGCGTTCAGCCCTGCGTCTTCGGTACTGAGGAACACCATGTCATTGGTCGATACCATGACCGAGGTTTCGGACAGACGGGCCACGAACATCTCGGCGTCAAACGAAACGTCTGTACCTGCCAACGACAGGACGGCCTCGGCATCCACCGTGGTGGTTTCACCAACGCCCAATTCCGAAACCTCGCTCATGTCGAACTGGGCGATCAGGGATGCGGTGCCCACTTTGCGGAACACATGCTCGATCATGCGTTCGTTGCGAATGTCGATATTGGTTTCGACAGAAGACAGATCAATCTCGATTTCGGCCTTGCCATCCGGACTGACATGGCCGCTGAGGCTGGTGAAGGAATTGACCTCACCTACGGTGTTTTTCTTGATGGTACCATAGGCCAGATGCGAGCCTTCAGGTGCCAATGCCCAGCTTTCGGCAAGCACCGGGGTTGCAACAATTGCCGACGCAATCGTGACTGCCTTCAACAGAAGTTTCATTTCATTCCTCCTCGGGTTATGTCAGTCCTGAGCTCACGGGCCCGGTCCGTGAATGACAAACACACACAGGTCGCGATTTATTCGATGGATGGTGAAACTAGCTCGGAACAGGCCGTGCGCGGCGCGATCCAGACGCATTCGAAACGTGTCTGGCGTTTTGGGTTGGCGCTGTCCGGGGCATCGGATGTGGCCGACGATCTGCTGCAATCCACATGTCTGCGCGCGCTGGAGCGTCACCATCAGGTCACCTCGCACGACCGGCTGGACAGCTGGTTGATGACGATCTGCCGCTCGATCTGGCTGAATGAGGTGCGGTCGCGGTCGGTGCGCAAGGCACAGGCGCTGTCGGTCACGCCCGAAGCAGAGTTAATTGCAACAGGACCGGACATCGAAACGAATATTTTCGCTGCTGAAGTGTTTACACAAGTGATGCAGCTGCCTGAGGCGCAGCGGGAAACGGTCATGCTGGTGTTTGTAGAAGGCTACAGCTACCGCGAAGCCGCCGCGTTGCTGGAGGTGCCGATAGGAACTATCATGAGCCGGCTTTCCAACGCCCGGCAAAAATTGAAAACCGTGATGCAGCATGAGGCGGCAGACGCCGTTCGACGGAGTGGCAAATGAAGTTTTCCGATGAGACGCTGCTGGCGTATCTGGAAGGCAATTTGGAAGAGGCCGAGGCCAGCGCGATCGAAACCGCGATTGAAGCTGACCCCGAGCTAGAACAGCGCCTGATGGCGCTGGATCCGGTTGCACCCGTAGTGCAGTCGGTGTTCGAGCACGTCCCCGCTGAAACGCCTTTGGTCGATCTGCCCGAACCTGTGGCTGATGCACCCGTTCGGCCTGCGGGCGGTGGGTTGCGGTTGCTGGCCGTTGCGGCCTCGGTAGCAGTTATGGCCGTGTCGGCAACCTACTGGGCCACACGTCCGGAACCTCTGGGCTGGGCTGCGCAAGCGGCGATATATCAGTCGCTTTATACGCCGGACACGATTGCGTCGCTGGACAGCTCACCTCAGGCGCTGGACGAACAGTTTGCGCAGGCCGAGGAACAGTTGGGGCGATCACTTAACCGCGCGGCGCTGGAGGCGCTGCCGGGCGGTGAGTTGAAACGCGCGCAAGTTCTGTCCTTCAAAGGCAAGCCGCTGATTCAGGTCGTGTTTGCCGATGAACAAGGCCAGCCTTTTGCCTTCTGTGTGATCCGGCAGGGTGAAGGCGCGCCGAAAAGAGAATTGAAACAGGCGGTTCTCAGCGGATTGGCCACGGCCACCTGGGCGCAGGACGGTTATGGTTACATGCTGATCGGCAGCAGGGATCAGACCGATCTGGCCGGACAGTTGGACGTCCTGACCACAAGTTTCCCGGGCTGAGGGTGCTGGGCATAAAAACGCCTTGTGAACTGCGGCAATTCCCCGAAATATACCGGGTATGACAGCGAAACCCGTCAAACCTGATCCGGATGAGGACGCCGATGCGGTTGGTCCTCCAAGTATCTATGACGCGGACCCGCCCGAAGACGAGGATTTGTGGTTTCTGCCGCCCGAGGATGAAGAGGCGGTCGAGGATTACCTGATCCCCGGTCCCAAGGTCGATCGCCGTCTTTTGTTCGATCCGCGCGATTGGCGGGCGGCTCAGGCCAATCTGTCTTACGATCTGGCCGATCTGGCCGCGACCTTCGGCGCGTTGGACGAACGGTTGCGCGCTGGTCCGGATGGGTGGACCCACCGTCTGGCCCTGATGGATGTGTCGGATCTGGGCTGGTGGACTGGCGATCGGATCAGTGTGGATCGACTGGCGCTGTGGACGGGTCTGCGCATCGGTGCGACCGGAGATGACGTTCAGGCGCTGTTTCGCGCCGGTTGGGCCGTGCGGCGGCTCACAGCAGGACCCGGCCCCTCTGAGGGCGGGTGGGAGACCGGCCTGACCGCCTTTCTGGATCGGATGGCGCAAGGCTTCGAAGACATTCCTGAAACGGTGGCCGATCTGGCCGAAGTGATGCGCAATTCCGAAGGGTTACACCCGGTCACGCAGGCTGCAATGGCGTTTCACGCCTGGCGCGCGCTGTCGCAGGGCATTGGTCAGGATACCGAGGCCGCCATCATCGCGGCCCGCCATGCCGCAACGATGGGGCGGGGTGGGGCGATGTTCATGCCGTTGGCCTTGTCCGGCCCGGGCGCGTTGCGCGGGGCAGGGGAGGTGGATGAAAAACTGTCGGCCTGGGTCCGGGGGGCAGGGCAGGCGGCGCTGGCTGCACTGATGCATCTGGACAGAGTCAGTGCCTGGGAACAGCGCGCGCGCGAGTCCACCAGCGGGTTGAGCGGGCGTACTCCACCCCTGTTGATCGACGTTCTGACTGCTTGGCCCATGGTCTCGGCTCCTTTGGCCGAGGAATTGACCAAGGCATCACGCGCAGCAGTGCAGCGCAATATCGACCGTTTTACCCGGCGCGGCCTGATCCGCGAGGTGACGGGGCAGGGGCGTTACCGGGTCTGGACTGCAGCGCTGTAGTCCAACAGCCAGTCGCGAAAGGCCCGTGCTGGTGGGCGCAGCGCAGCACGCGACGGGTAGACCAGATGATAGGCTTCTTGCCCGGCGACCTGAATGTCCGTCAGGCAGGGAACCAGGCCCGACACGTGCATGATACGGTCTGATGCAGGTGCGCGGGCCAGCGCGATGCCGCCGCCGCTGGCCGAAAGCTCGGCCGCCATCAGCGAATTGTCGGCAAAGAAGTATCGTGCCTGACCGGGCGACAGGCGCAGGGTTTCGAACAGATGCGGCCAGCTTGCGCGATGGGTGGACACCTCGATCAGCGAGAATCGGAACAAGTCCTGAGGGTGTTGGATCTGCGCGGCAATCTCCGGCGGGGCCACAGGATACAGACGTTCGTGCAGCAACGGATCCCCTTCGGAGCCATAAACGGCAGGGTTGCCGAACACGATCTGCAGATCGGTGAACTGGTTGGCGAAATCCGACACCAGGTTGCCGGTGGTCAGCGACAGGTTGATCTGCGGGTTTTCCGACTGAAACTCCGGTAGCCCGCCGGCAAGAATCCCATGCGCGAACAACAGGATGGATTGCACATAAAGCCGTTGCGCGCGGGTTTCGCCAAACAGACCGGTGGTCGCGGTTTCGAGCATCAGGAGGGATTGCTGAACCGACGGTAGATAGGCCCGGCCCGCTTCGGTCAGGGTCACCGCATGGGCGTGGCGGTGAAATAGCGGCGTGCCCAGCCGTGTCTCCAGCGCTTTTACTTGCTGGCTGACGGCTGCCGCCGACATGTTCAGCTGGGTAGCAGCCCGGGCAAAGCTTTCGGTGCGGGCTGCGGCCTCGAACACGCGCAACCAGTTGAGAGAGGGGATGCGGGACGACATGGGCGCAGGCTAAGCTGAACTTATCCTTACGGGCAAGAGGTTGCACGCTGACCGGATGAGCTTTTGCCCTATCCTGCGGTGAAACACATCCCAGAGGTACACCATGCCGCAAACCGCCCCTTTGTCTGAAACCGCGCTGACCGCAGCCCAATCCGCGCAATATTGGGAGGACGGGTTTCTTTTCCCGCTGACAGTTTTCTCACCCAGCGAAACCGCTGCGATACGCGCTGAGTTGGAACAGCTTGAACAGGACTGGCTAGCGGCGGATTTGCCGCTGCCACTGAACACCTACAAGCGTGTGAACGCACATCTGGTTATCCCGCTGGCGGCCAGAATCGCGTTGAATCCCAGGGTTTTGGACGTGGTCGAGGGCGTTCTGGGCCCGGATATCATGGTCTGGTCGGCCGAATTTTTCATCAAAGAGGCACATACCGATCACACCGTGGGTATGCATCAGGACCTGACCTATTGGGGCATGGGCGAAACGCCGGATCAGGTCACCGCCTGGATTGCGTTGTCGCCTGCGACGGTCGAAAGCGGCTGTATGGATTTCGTGCAAGGCAGCCACAAGAACCCGATCTTGCCGCATAATGATACCTATTCCGAAAACAATCTTCTGTCGCGCGGACAGGAGATTGCCGTTGATGTAGCAGAGAACGACAAGACCCATATCGAACTGGCGCCAGGGCAGATGTCCTTGCACCACGGGCTGACCATTCATGGCTCGGGCCCGAACCGGTCCGGGGATCGTAGGATCGGTCTGGCAATCCGTTACCTGAACCCCAATGCAAAGCAGCTGGTTGCGGATCGTGATTATGCCATGTTGGCGCGCGGACAGGACGGGCAGTCAAATTTTGTGCATGTCGATCCACCGAGCCACCTGTTCTCGGACCAGGCGTTGGCCGTTTACGATCAGGTGCGTCGGGACCAGAGCAAGGCACTGGCGGATGGGGCCGAAAACGCGGTTCCGCTGTACGGGGCAAGCTGATTACACCTGACAGCGCTAGGGGCTGGCCTCATCTGTACCGCCGCCTGTCGCGAAACCTCCGTTATCGTTTGATTTCCTTGACCGGTGTGCAGGCAGGAACCTGCCGCCGGTTTTCAAAGCCATTTCTTGCCTTGGGTTGCATTCTGCGAATTCTTGCTGTTTCTGAGACGTCAAAGATGCACACAGTATTCCGTGGGAAAAAATGATGACAAAAAAGGCGTTGATTACCGGTATTACCGGACAGGACGGGTCTTATCTGGCCGAATTTTTGCTGGAAAAAGGTTATGAAGTTCATGGGATTAAGCGCCGCGCGTCCTCGTTCAACACGCAGCGGATCGACCACATCTATCAGGACCCGCATGTTCCCAACCCAAATCTGTATCTGCATTACGGCGATCTCAGCGACACATCGAACCTGACGCGAATCATTCAGGAAGTGCAGCCGGACGAGGTTTATAACCTCGGCGCACAGTCCCATGTGGCGGTCAGTTTTGAATCTCCCGAATACACTGCTGATGTGGACGCCATCGGCACGCTGCGCCTGTTGGAAGCGATCCGCTTTCTGGGGCTGGAGAAGAAAACCCGGTTCTATCAGGCCTCGACCTCGGAACTGTATGGTTTGGTGCAGGAAATCCCCCAGCGCGAGACGACACCGTTCCACCCGCGCTCACCCTACGCAGTGGCCAAACTGTATTCCTACTGGATCACCGTAAACTACCGCGAAGCCTACGGTATGTATGCCTGCAACGGTATCCTGTTCAATCACGAAAGCCCTCGTCGTGGCGAAACCTTTGTGACGCGCAAAATCACGCGCGGTCTGGCGAATATCGCCCAAGGTCTCGAAAACTGCCTGTACATGGGCAACATCGACAGCCTGCGCGATTGGGGCCATGCGAAAGACTATGTGCGGATGCAGTGGCTGATGCTGCAGCAGGACAACCCCGAAGATTTCGTGATTGCGACCGGCGTGCAGTACTCGGTCCGACAGTTCATCGAATGGTCTGCCGCCGAGCTTGGCATCACGCTGGAGTTTTCGGGCGAAGGTGTGGATGAGATTGCAACGGTCAAAGCGATCGAGGGCGACAATGCGCCGGCCCTGAAGCCCGGTGACGTGATCATGCGCATTGACCCGCAGTACTTCCGCCCGGCCGAGGTGGAAACGCTGCTGGGCGATCCGTCGAATGCTAAGAACAAGCTGGGTTGGGAGCCCGAGCTGACCGTTCAGGAAATGTGCGCCGAAATGGTTGTCGAAGACCTCAAGACTGCAAAACGCCATGCGCTGTTGAAAGAGCATGGCTATGAATTGCCGGTAAGCCTGGAAAACGGCTGAGGAGGTCGCAATGCGCAAGATCTACATAGCAGGCCACCGGGGCATGGTCGGTGGTGCAATCCTGCGCCGTTTGCAGGATCGGAAGGCCGGAGGCGAAGCGCTTGAACTGGTCACCCGCACACATTCTGAGCTGGACCTGACCGATCAGGCTGCCGTGCGCGACTTCATGCAGGCCGAACGTCCGGACGTCGTGATCTTGGCCGCGGCCAAGGTGGGCGGAATTCACGCCAACAACACGTACCCTGCGGATTTCATCTATGACAACCTGATGATCGAATGCAACGTGATCCATCAGGCTTTTGCAGCCGGGGTGAAACACCTGCTGCAATTGGGCAGCTCCTGCATCTATCCGCGTGCGGTACCGCAACCGATGCGTGAAGATGCGCTGCTGACAGGCGTGCTGGAACCAACCAACGAGCCCTACGCCGTGGCCAAGATCGCCGGGATCAAGCTGTGTGAAAGCTATAACCGGCAGCACGGTGTCGACTACCGCTCGGTCATGCCGACCAACCTTTATGGACCGGGCGACAATTTCCACCCGGAAAACAGTCACGTACTGCCCGCTCTGATCCGCCGGTTTCATGAGGCGCAGCGCGATGGATTGGATGAAGTCGTAATCTGGGGCACAGGCAAACCTCGCCGCGAGTTCCTGCATGTGGATGACATGGCCGAGGCGTCACTGTTCGTGCTCGACCTGCCGCGCAAAGTTTATGAGACGAACACTCAACCGATGTTGAGCCATATCAACGTGGGCTGTGGTGAGGACGTTTCGATCGCGGAACTGGCGGCGCTGGTGGCAAAAACTACTGGATTCGGTGGCAAGATTACACAGGATGTCAGCAAACCGGACGGAACCATGCGCAAGCTGATGGACGTGTCTCGTCTGGCCGATATGGGTTGGCGAGCGCGGGTCGGACTCGAAGACGGGATACGCGAAACCTATGCCTGGTTCCTAGATCAGGCGGACGCGGACTTGCGCGCCAAGTAATTGCCCGGGCGCGGACCCGGGCAATTGGGTTGATCAGAACCAGCGGCCAATCGCTACGGCCGTTGGCGCCAGCGCTGTCGCATCACTTGAGATGGCGAGAACCTTGAAAGTCACCTGAGTTTCAGTTGGCGCGTCGAACCCCATGAATCGGGTGGTTGCGCCTCCGCTGCCGGAGACCGCAACGGTTGAGCCTACAGCGAAAGCCACCGGGAAGTCCCAGACCGCTGCATCGCTTGCGAACAAGGAGCCTTCGGTATTCGTGCAGCCCGTGGCCGTCAGCGAGACTGTGCAGATTTGACTACCGTCAGCAAAGCGCACGTAGTCGCCGTCTGCGTTCGCGCCTCGTTCGATGACGGCCCCGGTCGGGGTGCCGCCGCTCTGTGCCACGGCACCCAGCAGGTTGCCGGGACCATAACCGTAATCCGCCCGCATCAGACGACCGGAGGTGGTGTCAACTGCGCTGGCCTGAATCGCAGCGCCGCTGGCGGTCCCTGTCGCGGGATCGAAATTCAGCGCGTCGGTCCATGTGCCACCATCAGGCGAGACTTTGATCGCAAAGCCGGTATCGCCTGACAGGCCCATCTCGGCATGCCCGGTCCAGTTGGATTGAAACAACAATGAGGCGGTGTCGCTCTCATTGGCCTTGTTGATCTTAAGCTGATGCCCGCCGCCGTCATGGCTGAGAAGTGTCGCCGGAGAGCGCACCGAAAGACGGTTTGTGCCGTCATAGCCGGTGGCAATCCCCACTCCGTCCAGATTTTGCGTGGCGACCGGAGGATCAATCCATGCACCGCCGTCCCAGATTTTGATGTGCCCGGTGCTGTTGTCCGACGCGCGCCAGCCCGTGCCGGGCGTGACGAAATGCCATGCATTGTCCAGCCACGCAGCCAACATCCCCTCCTGCCCGGTCCAGTCCCCTGTTGGTGCTGCGCCCAACGCGTGAACCTCACCTTGATCTGGCACGGCGGGCGGGGTCGTGGCATTTGTCGAGGCCACGCTCAGTTGCGTGATCAGGTCCAGCTGCCGCAGCGCTTCGTTATGGGTGACATGTTTCTGCGCCTGCGACGGTTGCAGAAAGGGCAGTTTCAATCGGGGTGAGTTCTGTGACACGGGCGTCCTCCTATGGCTGTCGGTCCGACAATTGTATTGCGCGCCACATTGCCGCGTGGCGCATGAATCCCGTCTGAACGGTCCGGACGCCCGAAAAACCATTTGCTAACCTTCGAGGGCACAAAAAAACCGGGGCGTTTTACGCCCCGGTCCAAAATCTATAAACTGATTTGAAAGCAGCCTGTTACTGCGCGGCTTGTCCCGTGGCGACGATGTCGTGCAGATACTGGCTCAGGTCTTCGCGCAGGTCATCGCGGGCCAGCGCAAAGGCAACCGTGGCCTGCAGGAAGCCGGATTTGGACCCGCAATCAAAACGCTGACCCTCAAACTTGTAGCCAAAGACCGGAACACCGTTTCCGATGTCTTCAGCAATTGCATCGGTCAGCTGAATTTCACCACCGCTGCCCTTTTTCATCTGGTTCAGGTTGTACAGGACCGACGGGCCCAGAATGTAGCGCCCGATGACCGCCAGGTTCGACGGCGCTTCTTCGGGTTTCGGCTTTTCGACCATGCCGCGTGCGCGGACGACCGAGCCGATATTCTCGCCCACATCCAGGACGCCGTAAGCGCTTGTCTTGTTAGCTGGAACTTCCATGGCTGCAACCATGTTGCCGCCTGTTTCCTCATAGGCTTCGACCATCTGCTTCAGGCAGGGCTTGTCACCGGCGATAACGTCGTCGGGCAGCATAACGGCAAAGGGTTCATCGCCAATCAGGCGCCGGGCGCACCAGACTGCGTGACCCAGACCAAGGGCCTTGTGTTGGCGGATATAGGCAATCGCGCCGCTTTCCATATTGGTTGCGTGCAGCGTTTCCAGCAGCTTGTCCTTGCCCTTGGCTTTCAATTCCTGTTCGAGAACCAGATTGTGGTCGAAGTAGTCTTCCAGAGCGGACTTGCCTCGTGACGTTACAAAAATGAATTCTTTGATACCGGCAGCACGCGCCTCGTCGATGGCGTACTGCACCAGCGGGCGATCAACCAAAGTCATGATCTCTTTCGGGACCGACTTTGTTGCTGGCAGGAACCGGGTGCCAAGTCCCGCGACGGGGAAGATCGCCTTTGTGACCTTACGTGCCATTTGACCTCTCAAGTTACTAAAACAATGTATGTCAGAGTGTTTACTACGCAGACCTCTTATGGCCCGTGGCCGGAATATTCAACGCCAACGGGTAGCGAAGCCTTGAATTCGCGAGATGGTGCCACCCGGGGGGGCAGAAGTCAAAACGATGAGGTCACACATGAGGAAATATCGCGGTTTTCTGCGCTCTTCGCGGTGAAATGAGGCATCCGGCCGGTTGCTTCCTTAGCAGCTATCTAGCGTTCGGTCGCCCATGTTACCGCAACTTGCCCCGAAGCTGGGTTGAGCGCTTCGGGGCAGGGGCTCAGGCGGTTTTCATGATGGCATCCAGCGGGTCATGCTCGGCCACGAAATGATCGGGTCTTACCTCGTTAAGCTGCGGGACATAGTCGGTTTCCCCTGCAGCCAACCGGCTGGGCAGAAATCGAAGCGCAGCCTTCGGGTCCATGGGTGAGGGCAGTTCGCCAGGCAGCTTAAGGCGTTGGCGGGTCCGTTCGACATCCGGGTCCGGGATCGGGACTGCCGAGATCAGGGATCTCGTGTAAGGGTGGATCGGGTCGGAACAGATCACCTCTCCGTCACCCAGTTCGACAATCCGGCCCAGATACAGAACCATGATCCGGTTCGAGATTGCCCGCACCACCGACAGATCGTGGCTGATGAAAATCATCGACAGCCCGAATTCTTGCTGCAACTCACGCAGCAGTTCCACGATCTGCGCCTGAATGGATACATCCAAGGCCGAGACCGCCTCGTCGCAGATGATCAGCTTGGGCTTGTTGATCATTGCCCGCGCAATCCCGACCCGCTGGTTCTGACCACCGGAAAGCTCGTGCGGATAACGGTTGATCATGTTGGCCTTCAGGCCGACACGCTCCATCATCTGCGCGACCATTTCCTTGCGTTCGCGATCCGTCAGGTCGGGCCGGTAGGTTTTCAGCGGTTCGGCAATCGAGGCCGAGATCGTCATCCGGGGATCGAGACTGGCCAGTGGGTCCTGAAACACGATCTGAAGGTCTTTGCGGTACTTGTTCAGCTCGGCCCGTTTCAGCCCGACGATCGGATGCCCCAGCCAACTGACATTTCCTGCGCTGGGTTCGATCAGTTGCAGAACCGCCCGCGCCAGAGTGGACTTGCCGCAGCCGGACTCACCCACTACGCCCAGCGTTTCCCCCTTGCGAATGTCAAAGCTGACGCCATCGACGGCCTTCAACGGCACCTTGTGCCCGAATAGCCCGCCGGAGATGTGGATCGGGAAGTGCACCTTGACGTCATCGACCTTGAGCAGCGGCTCATCGATCTTGTCCAACGCCTTGGGCGCATCACCCGCATCAATACGCGGCATCGCTTCCAGCAATGTCCGGGTATAGTCGTGCTGCGGCGCGCGGAAGATTTCGCGCGTGTCCCCAGCCTCGACAAACTGACCCAGGCGCATGACCTGAATGCGGTCGCACATCCGCGCAACAACGCCCATGTCATGGGTGATCAGTGCAATCGCTGTGCCTTCGTCCTTTTGGAGGCGCTCCATCAGGTCCAGAATGTCGGCTTGTACGGTCACATCCAGCGCCGTGGTCGGTTCATCCGCGATCAACAGCTTGGGATTGCACAGCATCGACATGGCGATCATGACGCGCTGGCGCATCCCGCCCGACAATTCGTGCGGGTATTGGTTCAACCGTCGCTTGGCCTCGGGGATGCGAACGCGTTCCAACCATTCGAGACATCGTGCGCGCGCGGCCGAACCCTGCAGCCCTTCATGAACTTGCAGAACCTCGCGCATTTGTTGACCGACCCGCAAGTGTGGGGTCAGTGCAGTCAGCGGGTCCTGAAAGATCATGCCGACGTCTGAACCACGAATCTTGTTCAGCTTGTTGATGGGCAGGTTCAGGATTTCCTGACCGTTCAGCATAGCAGACCCCAAGGCCCGCCCGGCAGGCGGCAATAGTCCCATCGCAGCCATGAAGGTCTGGCTTTTGCCCGACCCGCTTTCGCCCACGATGCCAAGGCATTCGCCCGGAGTGATGTCGAAACTGATGCCTTTGACGGCTTCGACTACGCCATCAGGAGTGTTGAACTGGACGCTCAGGTCCTTAACAGAGAACAGGCTCATATCAGCGATCCTTCGGGTCCAGAGCGTCACGCAAACCATCGCCGATGAAGAACATCGAGATGATGATGGCGACATAAATTGTCAGAGGGTACATCAACTGCCACAGCGTGCCATAACCCATCGTTCCTGCGCCTTCGGCAATCAGACGACCCAGGGACGTGTAGGGTTCCGAGATGCCCAGCCCCAGAAACGAGATGAAGCTTTCCATCAGGATCATTTCCGGCACCAGCAGCGAAGCATAGACAATCACCACACCCAGCAAGTTAGGCAGGATATGACGGTACATGATGGTGAACTCGCTGACACCGGCCGCGCGGGCGGCTTCGATGAATTCCCGGTTCTTCAAGGTCAGGGTCTGGCCCCGAACGATCCGTGCCATGGTCAGCCAGCCCACCGCACCAAGCGCGATGAACAACATGAAGAACGACCGCCCCGCCACGACGAGCAGCAGGATGACGATCAACGTGGCAGGAATCGCCAGCAAGATATCGACGAAACGCATCATGACGCTGTCGGTGCGCCCGCCGATATATCCGGCGGCGATCCCATAGCAGGTGCCGACGATCAGGGCGGTTGCCGCCCCGATCAGACCGACCAGCAGCGATGTAGTGGTGGCCTGAATGACGCGGCTGTAAAGGTCGCGCCCCAGATCGTCGACACCAAAAAAGTGCCCGGTTTCAATTGAGGGCATCCCCATGCCAGCCACGTCACCCATGACGTTCCAGTCAATTTCCTCGTTGCTCCAAACGGCGAAATACGGACCGAAGATCGTGAACAGAACGATCAGTCCCAGTATGAACACACTGGCCATCGCGGCTTTGTTGCGGACGAACCGAATCCGTGCGTCCTGCCACAGAGAACGCCCCTGAATGACCGTGAAGTCGGTGACATCATCAGCCAGTTGGGCGGCTTTTTGTGATTTTCCAAGCATTGCCAGCCCCTCAGTACCGGATTTTCGGATCGAACCAGGCATAGGCCAGGTCGGTCAGCAGGTTCACGATGACGGTCAGCGCGCCGTACAGGATCGTGACCCCCAGCAGCACCGCGTAATCCCGCGACAGGGCAGAGCCGACATAAGCCTGCCCCAGACCGCCGGTCGAGAAATAGATGTCCACGAAAACCGACCCGGTCAGCACATACACAAAGACCGGTCCCAGATAGGACACGACGGGCAGCAGCGTGGGCTTCAACGCATGTCGCCAGATTACGGTTCTGGTCGGCAGACCTTTGGCACGCGCCGTGCGGATGAAGTTCGAGTTCAGGACCTCAAGCATCGACGACCGCGTAATACGCGCGATCGATCCCATGTAGGAGGTCGCCAGCGCAATCACGGGCATGATCAGATATTGCCACTGACCACCGTTCCAACCACCACCAGGCAGCCATCCTAGCCAAAGCGTGAAGGTCAGGATCAAGATCGGACCCATGATGAAGTTCGGCAGTGCCTGCGCAGCGATCCCGAGACCGACGGCGAAATAATCGATCCAGCTGTTGTGCTTGATTGCGGCGGCGATCCCCAGACCCACGCCGATGACGGTCGCAACAAGGAAGGACAGCGAGCCATAGGTCAGCGAGATCGGGAAACCCTGCGCGATGATGTCATTCACGTCCCGGTCCTTGAACTTGAAGGACGGGCCGAAGTCGAAATGCACCACGATATTGTACAGGTAGTCCCACAGCTGCTTCCACAGCGGCTGGTCCAGCCCGTAACGCGCCTCGATATTGGCCAGAACCGCCGGCGGCAAAGGCCGCTCTGACGTGAAGGGCCCGCCGGGCGCAAAGTGCATCAAAAAGAAACAGGCGACGATCAACAAAAGGATCGTCGGAATGGCGATCAGCAGTCGCCGCAGACTATAGGCAAGCATTTCATGCCCCCATGTTTATTGGCCCTGCCCCGAGCGCTCTCGGGACAGGGCGTGGTTCAAAGACGATTATTCAGCGAGCTTGTAGAGATTCTTCGAGTACCAGTTCTGCTCGACGTTATTGATCGGCCAGTTCCCGACGTCGGTGTCCATCATGTAGACGCCCGCATAGTGATAGATCGGGATCACAGGGGTTTCCTGCGCGATGATACGCTCCACCTCGGTGTACAGCGGTGCCGGATCATCAGACGTTTTGGCCTGTGCCAGCAACTCGTCAACGCGCGCATTGCTGTACTTGCCGTCGTTATAGCCGGACTGCGACTGCAGCAGGTCCAGGAAGGTCGAGGCTTCGTTATAGTCGCCACACCATGCACCACGAGCCAGATCAAAGTTCTGGTTGCCGCGCTCTTCCAGGAATACTTTCCATTCCATGTTGGCCAGCTCGACATTCACACCCAGCTTCTGCTTCCACATCTGGCTCAGTGCCACGGCAACCTTCTTGTGATCTTCGTTGGTGTTGTAGACCATCTCAAAACTCAGTGGATTGTCCGGGCCATAGCCTGCCTCGGCCAGTAGTTCCTTGGCCAGCTCATCCCGCTCGGGCTGGGTCATCGAAGCCATTTCAACTTCGGGTACATTAAACCCTGCGGTCGCTTCGGGTGCGAAGGTGTAGGCCTGCGGCTGACCACCGGCCATGACTTTTTCGGTGATGATCTCGCGATCAACGGCCAGTGACAGCGCCTGACGGACATTGGGATCCTTGAACGCTTCTGGGCCGTCTTCCGTCAGGTTGAATGTGTAATAGTAGTTACACAGGCGCGGGAAGCTGATGGCCTGATCCGGGTGTTCCTGGCTCAGGCGGGGAAACTGCCCTGCAGGAACTTCGGTGCGGTCCAGCTCACCTGCCAGATAGCGGGTCAAAGCGACGTTTTCGTCGTTGATGACCAGCGTCACGACTTTGTCCAAGATCGTGTTTTCATTGTCCCAGTAAAGTTCGTTACGCTCACGAACCGAGCGTTCCTGAGGCAGATGTTCGGTCCAGATATAGGCACCGTTCGAGACGATATTTTCAGGCCGGGTCCAAGCGTCGCCATGTTCCTCGATCACCTTTTGTGGGGCCGGGAAAGTGGTTGAGTGCGTGGTCATCTGCGGGAAATACGGCAGTGGTGCGCTTAGGGTGACTTCTAGCGTGTGATCGTCGATGGCCTTGACGCCCAGCTCGTCAATCGGCTTGTCACCGGCGATAATTTCGGCAGCGTTCTCGATCGACATCAGCTCCATGAACCACGCATAAGGCGAGGACAGGGCAGGATCGACGGCGCGTTTCCAGGCATAAACAAAATCGCCTGCGGTCACCGGATCGCCGTTGGACCACTTGGCATTGTCACGAAGGGTGAAGGTATAAACGTCTTTGGTGTCGTTTGTGGTATAGCCGGTGGCAACACCGGGAACCAGATTACCGTCTTCGTCCTGGTTCATCAGCCCTTCGAACAGGTCACGGGTGATTTCGGCACCGTATGTATCCTCAACTACCTGCGGGTCGACCGAGCTGTGTTCGTCGCCGAGGCGATAGATGAAGGTCTGGTCGTCCGCCAGCGCCTCGCCGGTTTCAGGATGGGTCCCTGCGGCAAAGGCAGCGCCGGTAATCATGGTCGAGGTCAACAGCCCCGCCAGAGAAGTCCGAATGTATTTGTTCATTTTGTTCTACTCCCATTTTTGGCGGCACGGCGGCCGCATCCGTTCAGGATGGCCGCTGACCGCTATGTTTGTCCGACCCGAAAAGACTGCCGATGGTTCAATGAATGCTTTGTCAGTTCGCAATGAACACCGCGTCGCTGTCTTTTGGTTTGCAGTCGGGAACGAGTTTGCGAAAGTCGCCTTTCACTGCCGCCGAAGGTGGCACTATTTCAAAAAAGGATAAAGCCTTTGCCTGAAAAATGGGCAACCATAGGTGGATTGTGAATGAAACCCGGGTTGGTTCGGAAATATAATAAGGAAACTTCGGCGGTTCTTAACACTTTTGTGAAGGTCGCGAATGGCGCCGGCCCCAAAGGACGGGGTTTCGCTGACAAGGTGACGTCAGGAACAGTGCGAATCGCTACTGTTTCAGGGCAGCTTTCATACTGGCTTCGGGAAAGCAGGTGGGGCGGCGGCCCGTGGTCTGTTGCCAGCGCCCGATCGAGCGGCGGGTTTTAAAGCCGGGCAACCCGTCTGCGCCTCCGACATCATGGCCCTGGCGTTCCAGAGCCCTCTGTATGGCGGCCACGTCAGACCGGTACAGAGTGCCGACCTTGCCCCACCGAGCCCTGAAATCTCCGACGCCATATTGAATGCGGTCGCCGACGTGACCGACGAACAGAGCATAGAGATCGCTTTTGTTGTAGTCCTTCAGAACGTAGAAATTCGGTGTGACGATGAAGGCAGGGCCGTTGCGCCCTGCGGGCATCATAAGGAAGCCTTCGCCCGGCAGTTCATGGTTCGGAAACGGTTTGCCTGATACGCGGGTTATGCCCATCGCGGCCCAGTCCTGAATGGGTCTGCCCTGATCTGGCCCTTCCAGGGCACAGGACACCAAGGGCGGGACGGTCACTTCGAACCCCCAGTCGCGCCCGGAGATCCAGCCGTGTTGGGACAGAAAATTCCCGATTGATGCGATGGTATCCTCGGGTGACGCCCAGATATCGGATCGCCCGTCACCGTTGCCATCCCTCGCATAGGTCAGAAAGTTCGAGGGCATGAATTGCGGTTGCCCCAAAGCGCCGGCCCAGCTGCTTTTCAATGTGCCGGGCGGGGCGCGTCCGGCCTCGGCAATTTGCAAAGCGGCGATCAGTTCGTCGGTGAAGTACGGGGCACGGGTGCTCATGAAGCCCTTGGTGCTCAGAACTTGAAACGCATTATGGCGAATGGGAACCTGACCATATCCACTCTCGCGGCCCCAGATGGCCAGGATGATGCGGCCGGGCACGCCGGTTTCTGCCTCGACGCGCCCCAGAACGGCAGCGTGGCGGCGCGCCATCTGTCGACCGGTGGTAGTTGCTCCTTGAACGGATCCTGCGTTGAAATAGCGCCCGGGCGATCCGAACTCGGCCTGTTTTTGTTGTTTCGGGGTCTGCGCCTTCTGGCCCGGCGGTACAAGGTCCGGCAGCTTCCAGTTGAGCGTCACCCCGTCAAAGGCCCGCTTCATGGTGTTGCGTGAGACGCCTTTGGCCTTGGCCTGCGGCCAGACAGTGTTTTGTAGCCAAGCTTGGAATTGCCGTTCGACCGCAGCGCGATCCTGCGCGTATGCACCCGTCGAGAGGCACCAGAGACTGAGAGCGATTAATATTCGACGCATCAACGAAAGGTCTGGCCTGATCCAGAAGCTTAGTCAACAGTGGTATCCGCGTCGATTGGGTTCGCGTCGTGGTCTGGTTGACCAGGTCACGCCTGACACAATTGGCAGTTTCAGAAAAAACCTTGAGAAAATTCCTGACTCTGCCGATAGTTGGCCGAAACGAAGGCACAAGAGGACAATCAGGCGTGGCCGTACTCAGACCTTCAAAACGTGCAGTGCTGGTTGTGGTCGCTCTAACGGTGGCTTCGGCGCAGACGGCATGGGCGAGTGGCAGTTTCATGGACCCTCAGGGCCCGATAGCTGCGATTCAGAAGACCCATCTGTTGCGGGCAACCGTTCTGATCATGGTAGCCGTGCTTCCGGTTCTGGTTCTGGTGCCGTTGATTGCCCTGCGGTATCGGCGACGCAAAGGAGGTACCGCCGCCTATCGGCCGAAATGGGACTTTTCCGCCAGGCTGGAATTCGTCATGTGGGGCGTACCCGTGGTGATCGTGGCGCTGTTGTCCTTCTACCTGTGGAAAGCGACGCATCGACTGGACCCTTATTCGTCCACTTTCGGCGAAACACCCGCGTTGAACGTGCAAGTCGTCGGTCTCGATTGGAAATGGCTGTTCATTTATCCCGACCTCGGAATTGCCACCGTGGGTGAGTTGGGGATTCCGGTTAAGCAGCAAGTGGCGATGACGTTGACCACGGACACGGTCATGCAATCGTTCATGATCCCGGCTTTGGCTGGTCAGATTTATGCGATGCCCGGGATGACGACAAAACTGCATCTGGTGGCGGACACGCAAAAGACGATGCAAGGTGAAAACACGCAATATAATGGCCGTGGTTTCACCAAGCAGAAGTTTCTGACCCAGGCAATGCAACCTGAAGATTTCAACGCCTGGGTTGAAACCGTCCGCGCCAATGGCATCCCGTTGACTGAGGACACGTATCGGACGCTGGCCATGCGCTCGGATCGGGACGAGGTGCAGGCGACATTGGGAACTGCCCTCATGCCGCTCAACGCATTGTATTTCACGTTGGAGGAGGGCGATCTGTTTCACTCGATCCTGCACCGCTATCACGGCGGGCAACCTCTGCCGGTGGAGCAACAGCCGGGAACGGTAGAATTCGGACAGGAGGCCGCGCAATGACCGACACCGGGTTCTTTGGCCGCCTGAACTGGGACGCGTTTCCAATCGCCGGTCTGATCCAGACGCCCAACACGAATGAGATCGTGGCAAATGCGGCTGCAGGCATCGTGGTCGTCGGTGTCGTTGTGGTGGTCGGATTACTGACATGGTTCCGCCTGTGGGGGCCGCTGTGGCGCGACTGGCTGACCAGCGCTGACCACAAGAAGATCGGGATCATGTACATTGTCTTTGCCATTGTCATGCTGGCGCGGGGCGTGCTGGAAGGCGTTGTGATGCGGGCCCAGCAAGCGGCCGGTCCGGGCCCTGGGTTTCTCGAGGCCGAACATTTCGCCGAATTGTTCAGCACCCATGGCACGATCATGGTGTTCTTTGTGGCGGTGCCCTTTGTGTTTGGGGTAGCGAATTATCTGGTGCCGCTAATGATCGGCGCGCGAGACGTGGCCTTTCCGGTGATGAATCAGATCAGCCTCGGTCTGACGGTCTCGGCGGGCATGATGCTAATGGTGTCGCTGCTGGTGGGAGAGTTCTCGACCGGTGGCTGGACGGCCTATCCGCCCTATACCGGCGCGGCGTTCAATCCTGGGGTGGGGCCGGATTACTGGATCTGGGCAATAGTTGTCTCGGGCATCGGCACCACGCTGACGGGGATCAACTTTGCCGTCACGATCTATAAGCTGCGGGCGCCGGGAATGAAGTTCATGCGGCTGCCGATGTATTGCTGGACGATCATCAGCAGTTCGATCCTGATCATTTTTGCCATGCCGCCGCTTGGGGTGGCGGCGCTGATGTTGGCGGCGGACAGATATCTGGACTTTCACTTTTTCACCAATGACCTTGGCGGCAACATGATGAACTACGCCAACCTGTTCTGGCTGTTCGGTCACCCCGAGGTCTATCTGCTGGTTCTGCCCGCCTACGGTATCTATTCCGAGGTTTTTGCTACGTTCTCGGCCAAGAGGCTCTACGGTTATAACTCGCTGGTCATTGCAACAATGTGCATCGCGGTTTTGTCCTTTACCGTTTGGCTGCACCATTTCTTCACCATGGGCCAGAGCGCGTTGATCAATGCGGTGTTTGGCGTGGCGACGATGTTGATTGCTATTCCGACCGGGGTGAAGGTTTATGACTGGATGGCTACTCTGTATCGGGGCCGCATCCGGTTTTCCGTCCCGATGCTTTATGGCCTGGCCTTCCTGATGCTGTTTGTCATCGGCGGGTTGTCGGGCGTGATCCTCGCCAATCCCACGGTCGACTATCAGGTTCACAACACCTTGTTCCTGGTTGCGCATTTTCACAACGCGCTGCTGCCGGGGGTACTGTTTGGCTTGCTGGCGGCCTACAATTACTGGTTCCCCAAAGCCTTCGGGTTCCGCCTGAACGAATTCTGGGGCCGCGTTTCGGTTGTATGCTGGACGGTCGGATTCCTGCTGACCTTCATGCCTCTTTATTTCGTGGGTCTCATGGGGATGCCGCGCCGGTCCTTCAGCTATAGCGATCCTTCTTTCCATCCTTATATGATCGTTGCGATCTTGGGCGCTCTGATCATCACCTGTGGGCTGCTATCCATTCTGGTCCAGCTCTGGGTCAGCATCCGGGACCGCGAGAAATCCCGCGCTCCGATCGGCGATCCATGGGACGGGCGCACATTGGAATGGTCTATCCCGTCGCCGCCGCCATCGTATAACTTTGCCATCATCCCTCAGGTCACCGACCGCGACAGCTTTGCCGTCGCCAAGGAACGGGGCGCGGCCTACCCGACCCCCGACGCTTATGAGGACATCTTGATGCCACGTAATACCGCGATTGGGTTTACCTTATGTGTGCTCAGCGGTGTCTGGATGTTCGCGCTGGTCTGGTGGATCTGGTGGCTGGCCGCCTTGATGGCGGTGCTGATGCTTGCGGCCTTGATTGCCTGGACCTTCAATACCGACTTTGAAGAGGTTATCCCTGCTGAAGAGGTGCGCAAACAGCATGAAGCCTGGCTCGATCTGGTGCGCAATGCTACCGCCGTTGATCGCGACCATGAAACGGCCCCAGAAAATCGTGGCCTTGCCCGCCCCGATCTGGAGGCCGTGACATGAAGCGCGCACCCACTCACAGCTATCCGGGTTTGAACCTTGGGCGTCGTCATGAAAGCGCCCATAGGGCCACCGAAGTCGTTACCTTTGGGTTTTGGGTCTTTCTGATGAGCGATCTGGTCTATTTCGGCCTGATGTTCGCCATATACATAACCATGATCGATGCACAGGCGGGTGGGCCGGGCCCGCACGAACTATTCGATTTGTACAGCATCTTCGCTCAAACCCTGATCCTGCTGACCAGCAGTCTGACGGTGGGTCTGGCGATGCTGGCGCTGAAATACAATTTGCCGCGGTGGCGGATCGTGTTCTGGTTCTGCGTGACGCTGGTGTTGGGCCTCAGCTTTCTGGTGCTGGAGATCCGCGACTTCATGGCAATGGCCGAACAGGGCGGCATCCCCCAGCGCAGCGGGTTTCTGTCCGCATTCTACGGATTGGTGCCGCTGCACGGCCTGCACGTAGCGGCAGGCTGTTTGTGGCTGATCGTGCTGGGCATCCAGTTACGGATATTCGGTCTGACTGATCTGCTGATGTCACGTGTGGTTCGGTTGGCGTTGTTCTGGCACTTTCTCGACCTGATCTGGATCGGCATCATCACCATCGTTTATTTCGGAGGGCTGACCTATGGATAAGCGCAGCGAGATGCACCGTCGCGAGCGTCGGCGGTATGTGATCGGCTATGGTGGTTCGCTTTTGCTGACGGCGGCGGTGTTTTTGATCGCCTACACTTACGGCATTGAAGCCAAGGGGGTTTACCTCTCGATCGCATTGCTGGGGCTGGCGCAACTGATTGTGCAACTGGTCTATTTCCTTCATATCGACCGCCGCCGCAGCAGCCGCGAAGACCTCGATCTGATCCTGTTTTCCACGCTGGTCCTGTTGATCATCATCCTTGGAACCGTTTGGATCATGGGCAATCTGGCGGTGCGGATGCACACCTATCCGATGTAACGACCTGCAAGAGACCTGACGCATGAAACCCTTCAAAATTGCCGCTGTCGCCGCCATGCTGATCGCCATCGCCGTCGGTCTGTTTCTGTATTGGCGTCACGAGGAACGGTATCCCTCGACCAAGGACGCTTATGTGGGCGCGAATATCATTAACGTGGCGGCTCAGGTGACCGGACGGGTCGCCGAGGTGCCCATCACGGATAACCAGCCGATCAAGGCGGGGGATCTGCTGTTTACGATCGACGACACTCAGTTCAAAGCCTCTGTGGATCAAGCTCAGGCCGATCTGGACAGTTCGCTTCAACAGGCCCAATCCTTTTCCAATCAGATCACCGCGGCTGAGGCTGCGGTTCAGTCTTCTCAATCGGCCTACAATACCGCCAAGAACAATTTTGAACGGGCCAAGGCGCTGTTTTCGGATGGTGATCTGGCGCAGGTTTCACTGGATCAGGCGACAACAGCGTTTGCCGAGGCCTCGGCCCGTCTGACTACCAGCCGATCCGAATTGTTGGCGCTGCAAAGCGGGCTCGCCGCGAAGCAGGACGAAGTTCTGTCTGCACGAGCGCAGCTTGAAATCGCACAAGCCGACCTGAACTGGACCAAGGTTTACGCCACAGCCGATGGCTGGATCGCCAACCTGACCCTTCGCCCGGGATCGGCCGTTTCGGCCAACGCGCCGCAGTTTTCCATTGTTGAATCGTCTGACTGGTGGGTGGATGCCAATTTCAAAGAAACCGCGCTGCCCCATATTCGTCCAGGTCAGCCCGTTACAGTCAAGGTCGACATGCTGCCGGGGGTCACCCTGACGGGCAAAGTGGCCTCGATCGGGCGCGGGTCGGGGGACACGTTCTCGCTATTGCCGTCCGAAAACTCCAGCGGCAACTGGGTTAAGGTGACCCGCCGGTTCCCGGTGCGCGTGGAACTTGATCCGACCGATGTGCCGCTGCGCGTGGGCGGCAGCAGTAAAGTGACCGTGGACACCACAGCGGATCAGCCCGGGAAATGACCGGTCCGGCGGCCAGCCGCGTCAATCCGGTGATTGTTATCGCCGTTGTGCTCAGCGCCATACTCGAGGTGTTGGACAGCACTATTGTCAACGTCGCGCTGCCCCATATTCAGGCCGCTTTCGGGGCCACGACCGATCAGGCGACCTGGATTCTGACCAGCTATATCGTCTCGGCTGTTGTTGTCATGCCCCTGACCGGCTTTGTCGCGCGCAGGGTTGGACGTCGTAGGCTGATCCTGACAGCCATCTCAGGCTTCACCACGATGTCTATCATGTGCGGCTTGTCCTGGAGCCTTGAGACCATCGTCTTCTTTCGTCTCGCGCAGGGCATGTTCGGCGCGTTTCTGATTCCGCTTTCTCAGTCTATCCTGTTTGATGCTTTCCCGCGTGAAAAACGCGGGCAGGCGATGGCTGTTTTTGGGTTAGGCGTCGTGGTGGCACCCGTGCTGGGGCCGACAGTCGGGGCGCTTCTGACCGAATATTTCTCGTGGCGGATGGTCTTTTTCGTCAACCTCCCGGTGGCGGCGATGGCGCTGCTGCTGCTGGCGGGTGAGTTGCCCGAGGACGAAACCGAAGAGGTTCGGATTGATTGGGCAGGCCTCGCCCTTCTGGCAATTGGCATCGGGTGTTTGCAGTTCATCCTCGATCAGGGAGAGACCAAGGATTGGCTGTCATCAAGGGTCATTCAGGTGGCGCTGATCGCGTCGGTTCTGGGCGCGCTGGGTTTCATCGTCCACGTATTGACGACTCAGCGACCAGTTGTCGATCTGCGGTTTTTCGCAGATCGCAACTTTGCCCTGTGCAATCTGGTCATCGCGGGTTTTGCCATCTCGCTGTTTGGCGGCATTGCGATCCTTCCGACCTTTGTGCAGAACTTGCTGGACTTTCCCGTCATTGCCTCGGGGCATTTGTTCATCCCGCGCGGCATTACTGCGGGATTATCGATGGTTGTGACGGGCGCGGTGCTGGTGTCGCGGTTTGATCCGCGCATTCTGGCCGGGTTGGGGATGCTGTTGACGGCCGTAAGCAATTTCATGATGGGCGCGCTGAACATGAATGCGGGGTTCTGGGAACTGGCCTGGCCGGGGGCCGTCAGTGGGTTGGGCATGGGGCTGGTTTTTGTTCCGATGTCGATTCTGGCCTTTGAAAGCATCTCGAAGTCCCGGCAAGACGAAGCTTCGGGCTTGTTCAATGTGACGCGTCAGTTGGGTTCATCAGTCGGGATTTCTCTGGTCGGCACTTGGGTGGTGCGTGGGTTGCAGACTAACACGGCTGTGCTGAGCCAGAACGTGACGCCCTACAACCCGGCGGCGCAGGCTTATCTGCAGCCGCTCGGCCTAACGCCCGAAAGCGCCGAAGGTGCTGCCATTCTGGGGCAGGTGATCAGCCAGCAGGCTGAGCTGATTTCCTATTTGACCGTGTTCAACAATCTTGGTTTGCTGGCCTTGGCGACGATACCGCTGCTGTTTTTCTGTAAGGCACCGAAACCTGGCACACAGGCTGCCGTTCCCGCGCATTAGCGCGTCAGTACCAGACCCAGCCACAGGGCAAACCAGCACAGGGCGAGGCTCAGCAGAATATTCCCTGCAGCCAGCACAATTGTCCGTTCCCTCCGCAGTTCCAGCGATTGATAAGCAAAGCTGGAAAAAGTGGTGAAGCCGCCGCAGAAGCCGAACACCAGCCGTCTTTCTTCTTCGCCCAGATCGACCGGCCCGCCGAGATATCCGACCCAAAGACCCAGAAGCAGGCTGCCCAGGACGTTCACGATCAGAGTTGCAAAGGGCAGGTCGTGATGGACGCGCACAGCGATCCAGTGCCGCAGCATCGCGCCCAGTCCGCCGCCCAGCCCGAACATGGCGTGAAGGTAAAGCGCACTCATCCCGTTGACCTCGGCCGCTGAAGTCGTCGTCCGAAGGCCTCGCCAAAGATTGCAGCGGCAAGGCCGACGGCAATTTCCAGCGACGCAGCTGAAATCGCACTCCAAAGGTGTGTTTCAGCCATCCGTTCCAGCTCAGCCACAAAAGAGGAGAATGTGGACAGCCCGCCGCAGAACCCCACCGCCCCCAGATGCAGCACATGCGCGTGGACGCGGTTCCGAACCGCATAGAGCCAGCCAAGCACGAAACAGGCCACGACATTGATGCCGAAAGTCGCGGTCAAAAACGGTGCGCCGGGGATTTGGGCTGAGAAGGCCTCGCGCAGCAGCGACCCCGTGGCGCCGCCCACGAATACGGCGGTGAACATGATGGCCGTGGTTCGGACGGCGGGTCGGGTTTGTGTCACGGCCGGTTTTCCTGCCCAAATTTACCTCTGTTTCGGCATACCTATTGCTGCAAGGGTGATCAACTGTGGCCAACCCTTCTGCCTGCCTCGAGAACGCGCCAGATCGTGTGAGGTCGGGTACAATCGCTTGCAATCAAACGCCGATTTGATCCACGGTTGTTACAAGGTTGATTTAACGCCACTTTGGGAGAGCACGAAATGGTTGTACGCAGACTCTACTATATTCTCAGTTACGTATGTCTGCCTCTGACCTTTCTGTGCGGGTTTTTCTGGCCGCCGGCGCATTGGTTGCTGATCATTCTGATCCCCTATGCCGTGGTTGGCCTGTATGACATGCTGACCACCAAGCACAACGTGTTGAACAATTACCCGGTTCTGGGTCATTTCCGGTACATGCTGGAATTTGTCAGCCCGGAAATTCGTCAGTATTTTGTGGAAACCAACGAAAGCGGACGTCCTTACAACCGGATCATTCGCAATCTCATCTATTCTCGCGCCAAGGGGCAGGTGGATACTCAGGCCTTTGGCACCCAATACGATATCCTGACTGTCGGCTATCACCGTGCCAACCACTCGCTTGCGCCCAAGGAGGTTTCGGAAAGCGAAAAGAGGATCATGCTGGGTGGTCCGCAATGCAGTCAACCCTACAGTGCTTCTCGTCTGAACGTGTCGGCCATGAGCTTCGGTGCGCTCAGCGCCAATGCGATCCGGGCTTTGAACGGTGGGGCAAAAGACGGTGGATTTGCACATAACACCGGCGAGGGCGGCCTGTCCCCACATCACCTTGCCGAAGGGGGCGATATCATCTGGCAGATCGGCACCGGGTATTTCGGTTGCCGCACGCCTGAAGGGGGGTTCGACAAGGACCTGTTCGCCGAAAAGGCAAAAAAGAACGTAGTCAAAGCGATTGAGATCAAACTGTCCCAAGGCGCGAAACCCTCCCACGGTGGGGTGCTGCCTGCGGCCAAAGTAGATAAAGAAATCGCGGAAATCCGCGGCGTGCCCCAACATCAGGATGTCATTTCCCCGCCCATCCACGCGGCCTTTGAAGGGCCAGCCGGCCTGTTGCATTTCGTGCAACACCTGCGAGAGATGTCGGACGGGAAACCCATCGGGTTCAAGCTGTGTATCGGCAGGCCGTCCGAGTTCATGGCGATCTGCAAGGCGATGCTGGAAACCGGGATCCTGCCCGATTTCATCACCATCGACGGGGCCGAAGGGGGCACCGGTGCAGCCCCGGTTGAATTCACCAACCGTCTGGGTATGCCACTGAACGAGGCATTGATTTTCGTCAACAATTGCCTGCGTGGTGTGGGTTTGCGCGACAAGATCCGTATCATCTGTTCGGGCAAGGTCGCCACCGGCTATGACATGGTTGAAAAATTCGCGCTTGGCGCGGATATGTGCAACGCGGCGCGGGCGATGATGTTTGCGGTGGGCTGCATCCAGGCGCTGCACTGCAACACCAACCGCTGCCCTTCGGGCGTGGCGACGCAGGACCCGATCCGTGGGCGGGCTGTGCATGTACCGCAAAAACGCAAACGGGTGCATCGCTTTCACGACGCTACGCTGGAAAGCTTTCGAGAGCTTCTGGGTGCGATGGGTAAGGAAAAGGTCTCGGAGCTGCGCCCGGGCGATATCCGCCGCCGCACTGCGGATGAAAGGGAATGGTCCTACGCTGAAATGTACACATTCATTGACGAAGGTGCCTTTTTGACGGACTCGATCCCGGATGAGTTTGCAACGGATTGGAAAACGGCATCGGCAGATCATTTCTAATTTTTTTGCCACACCGCCAAGGATTGACCTTTTCGATCCGTCTTACCCATCGTGATGCGCATGACAACTTCGGACGAGGATCTGGCCAAAGCCGCGACAAAAGGGGACGCTGACGCGTTTGCTGCCCTGTTGGCGCGGCACTACGACCGAGTTTTTCGCCTGTCCTTTCGCCTTACCGGGCGCGCGGATCAGGCAGAGGATCTGACGCAGGACATCTGCGCGGCCCTGCCGCTCAAGATTACCGGTTTCCGGGCGCAGGCCAAATTTACCACCTGGCTTTACAGGGTTGTCGTAAACGCCGCCGAAGACGCGCGTCGCCGTCAGGCCAGCCACAGTCGTGCCGCTGCAGGGTGGGGCGATGTCGAACAGATGCGCCGGGCCGAGGCTGCGGAAACCGCCGAAGCCGTCGATTGGCTGCAACGGGCCATGCGATCGCTGCCGCAGGATCTGCAGGATACGCTGGCCTTGACGCTGGAAGATGAGATGACCCATGCCGAAGCCGCCAATGTGCTGGGCGTGTCCGAGGGCACTGTGTCCTGGCGCATGTCGGACATCCGCAAGCGCCTGCGAGTTCTGCGGCAAGAGGAGCTGGCTCAATGACAGATGATCTAGAAGACCTCAAAACGCTGATGCGCGCAGCAACGCCCACGCCGGACGCGCGGCGGCGGGCGGAAAACATGGAACATGTGAAAAAAACTTTTGCCCGCGCCCAAGGATCGCGCGACGCCATGCGTCCGACTGTCAAGCGAGGCCTGATGGTCCGCGTGACAGAAGGAGCGAAATCCATGTTGAATGCCCTCTCGCATCGCGGTGCTTTGACCGCGACAACCGCCGTCGCCGCTGTGGCTCTGATTGTGATCCTGCCGCAGACTCGGGATTATGTGGTGAACCCGACTTCTTGGACCGAAAGCCGCCGGGCCGAGGCACCGGTTCAAACGGCGGAAGCGGATCAGGAAGTAGCGGTCGAAAACGACCCATTGCAGGACGGCTCGGCGGAACCAGTTTTTGATACGCCAGCGGTGATTGAAGAAGCTACTCCGGCACTGCCGCTTTCCCAAGGCTTAAACAAACGGAAATCGAATGGTTTGGGTGCCAGCGCAGAGCCTATGGCGAGTGCGGAAATGTTCGGCGGCACAGCGTCAATTGCGCCTTCGCCTGTTCAGGATGATCGTTATGTAGCTCCGGAACAGAACACCGAGGTTTTCGCCAATGCCGACACCAACCCGCTGAAAGTCACGGCAGAAGACCCGGTGTCGACCTTCTCGATTGACGTCGATACGGCCTCCTACTCGATTGTCCGGTCGTCGCTGATGCAAGGCCAGTTGCCGCCGAAAGATGCGGTGCGGGTGGAAGAGATGGTGAATTACTTCCCGTACAGCTACCCCGTGCCCGAAGGAGACGCGCCGTTCCGGCCGACCATAACCGTTTCACCAACGCCTTGGAACGACGGTACACAACTGGTCCATATTGGCATTCAGGGTGCGCTTCCGCAGCTTGAGGATCGCCCGCCGCTGAACCTGGTCTTTTTGATCGACACCTCCGGGTCGATGCACAACGCGAACAAACTGCCGTTGCTGAAACAATCCTTCCGGCTGTTGCTGTCGGAACTGCGGCCCGAGGATCAGGTCTCGATCGTCACCTATGCGGGAAGCGCCGGACAGGTGTTGGAGCCAACGGCCGCGTCGGAGAAAAACAAAATCCTGACCGCGCTGGATCAGTTGGAGGCCGGTGGCTCGACGGCTGGACAGGCCGGGCTGCAACAAGCCTATCAGGTGGCGGAAGGCATGGCTGAGGATGGTGCAGTAACCCGCGTCGTTCTGGCCACCGACGGGGATTTCAATGTCGGCTTGTCGGATCCCGAGGCCCTGAAGGATTTTGTTGCCCGCAAACGCGACAGTGGCACTTTCCTGAGCGTTCTCGGTTTTGGTCGCGGCAATCTGGACGACGCGACCATGCAGGCTCTGGCGCAGAACGGCAACGGGCAGGCGGCTTATATCGATACACTGGGTGAGGCGCGTAAAGTGCTGGTCGATCAGCTGACCGGTGTCCTGTTCCCGATTGCCAATGACGTCAAGATTCAGGTCGAATTCAACCCCACGCAAATCGCCGAGTATCGCCTGATCGGATACGAAACCCGCGCCTTGCGGCGCGAGGATTTTTCCAACGACAAGGTGGATGCAGGGGATATCGGCGCCGGCCATACCGTGACCGCGATCTACGAGGTAACGCCCGTCGGCTCGGATGCAATCCGAAATGGTCCGTTGCGCTATGCCGAACAACCGGCAGCCGATGGGTCCGACGAAATCGGGTTCTTCAAGATGCGTTACAAACAGCCCGGTGCGACCGAAAGCCAGTTGATTGAGGAACCCATCCTGTCGGGGCAGGGACAGGCGTCCGGGGATGTCCGGTTCTCATATGCCATCGCAGGATTTGGCCAGCTGCTGCGTGACGGAGAGTATCTGGGTGGTTGGTCTTATGTGGATGCGATCGCGCTGGCCAATGGAGCCAAAGGTCAGGATCCGTTCGGCTACCGGGCCGAGGCCGTTACTCTGATGCGCCTGGCCGAAACGTTGGCGCAATAATACTGGCTTGCGGGTGCTGGCGTCCGTCAGCGCCCCGTTCGCCGGACCCTAGAATTGTCGTGGAGTGTTGGCGGTGTGGGTGTTGATTCTACGCACGCTCCATTCCACTGCATCCCGCATGGTTTTGCCCAGAGCCTCATCAAAAGCCTTAACCAGATCCGGTGTCTGATCGCTGGCCGCGATCACGTATTCCTGAAACGAGTCCGAGGCGATTATCTTGTCTTCGAACTCGTCAATGATCTTAATGTTGATACGCACTTCCACCCTGATGGTTTGGTTGCCGTTAACATCGCTGATTACTATTCCCTGAAATTCCCGCAGGTCAGGTACGATGACATAATCCGCACGCAGTCCGACAGTTGATCGGCCGACTGCAGCGACTTTGCCGCTGTTTTCATAGCTTTCGACCAGCAGCGCCTGAACGATAAGCGGGGCTCGATCCACCCAGCGTGCGCGCGGCAGATACTGAACCTGCAACGGCGTGGGTTGGATAGCGATCTGGTCGGTGTTGACTGCTGCGGTGGCGGTTGGCTCCTGTACAACAATCTGCCTTTGAATGCGCGGCAGCGAGGCAGAAAACGTGCTTTTGGGCGTCAGCAGGTACAGGTCGTTTGGCTTTGAGGCTTGCCGGAGCGTTTCCAAACCCGTGCACGCCCCCAGCGACACAAGGGCAATAACCACAATAAAAAGCCTGATCATTGACGAAACTCCGATGCTTGGGTTCCAAGTAGGAAGCGCGCGGGATCACGCTCGACCTTGTCCACCAGCCGGTCCAGGCTGATGACCAGTCGCTGTGACTCTTCTACAAAACGCGTGAACTGCGGCAGACCGACCCGCAGAAAGTCCGACAGCTGGCGGCGGTTGGCCTGTACGATACCGTCAATGGTGCCCAAAAGCTCTGAGGCGGATTGGGACGCGCTCAGGATATCGTTCGAGATATCGTCCAGCCGTTCGGTGACGTTTTTCACGGTCGAGGACACTTCGTTCGCAGCCGTGCGGATGTCGTTCATTACCGTGCCGATATCTTCGTTTATGACCTTGTTGGCCGAGTCGAAGGCGTTTTCTGCCGAGGTCAAAGTGCCTTTTGCGGTCTCCATCGCGCCTGTGATCGACCCCAGTGTCTTGTTGGCATTCAGGAAGGTCTCCGAGATCGTTGCCAGAGCCACGTCAGCCTCACCCGACAGGCCGTTCAGGTTTTCGGCCAAAGTCGTCACCCGGTCGATCAGCGGGCGGATATCCTGCTGAATGACACGGTCGGCAGTTTGGATAGTGGTCTTGGCGCTGTCCAAAGCCGCTGTGGCCGTTTCCGAGGCCGTTTTCACGCTGTTCAGCGTATCTGTGCCCGCCGTCAGAGTGCTTTCGGCGGTATCAGCCAACTTGTCCAACCGATCTGTAAAATCGCCAAGCTTCTTGGCCGCGCCGCCCAGATCCGATGACAGGTTCTCGAAATCCGTTAGGGTCTTGTTCAGTTTGCCCGACGCCGAAGCGACGTTGTCCAGAATGTCACTGACCGATTTGCGATTTTTGTCATCGACCACGGCATTGAGGTTTTCTAGTAGAGTGACGGCCTCGTCGAGAACTTTCGGAGCGCCTTCGAACAAGGACTGGATTGCGCTGCGCTTGCTTTTGATCACGCTGTTTTCCGGCAATTTGGTGCCGGTCGAGGAACCTCCGGTCAGCTCTACATAGCTGACGCCCGTCACGCCCAGAGATTGCAGTTGTGCGATTGTATCGTCGGTCACAGGGATATCAGCGTCGACCTCGAGCTTGACCCGCACTTTTGACGGATCGTTATCGTCCAGTTGCAGAGAGATCACCTGCCCGACCGGCAGGCCGTTATAGCTGACGCCACCCGCAGCCGAAAGGCCCGAGACGTTGTCGAACAGCACATCATAATAGGCGTATTGCCGCGATACCTCGAATTTCGCGAGCCACAGGAAAAAACCAAATGCGCCCAGAATACCCGCAAGGGTGAAGGCGCCGATCAGGATATAGTTCGCTCGGGTTTCCATGGCCTCTACCTGTCCTACCCCTTCTCTTGCGCCGCGCGCGCCCGGGGGCCGGTGAAGTATTCCTGCACCCAAGGATGATCGACTTTGGTCATATCTTCAATCGGTCCTTCAACCAGAACGCGTTTTTCCGCAAGAACCGCGATGCGGTCACAAATCGCGTAAAGGCTGTCCAGATCATGAGTGACCATAAAAACAGTTAATCCCAGGGCGTGCTGCAATTCACCGATCAACTCGTCATATGCCGCAGCCCCGATCGGGTCCAACCCGGCGGTGGGTTCGTCCAGAAAAACGATCTCGGGGTCCAGCGCCAAAGCGCGGGCCAGTGCCGCGCGTTTACGCATTCCGCCGGACAGTTCCGAAGGAAGTTTGCCACAGCTCAGTTGTGGCAGGCCAACAAGGCTGATCTTCAGGCTGCCCAAGGCCTGCATCAGTTTTTCGCTGATACCGGTATGCTCGCGCAGTGGGGCCATGACGTTCTGCAAAACGGTCAGCGAGGAAAACAGGGCGCCGTCCTGAAAGGCGACGCCCCAGCGTTTTTCAATGCGACGACGCTCCTCTTCGGGGCCGTTCAGAACATCGACGCCCAGCACCTCAATACTGCCTGCGGCAGGCGTGTTCAGCCCGACAATTGTCCGCAGCAGCACCGATTTACCGGTGCCCGATCCGCCGACGATACCCAGTACTTCGCCGCGCCAGACATCCAGATTGAGGTTTTGATGCACCACCTGCGGCCCGAACCGATTGGTCAGGTTTCGCACGCGGATCACGGCCTCTCGCTGGGCGTTGGTGTTCGAGGTCTTTTCCAGCACGGTCCCGTCCATGTCAGACATCCAGCACCGAGAAAAAGATCGAGAACAGTGCGTCCAGCGCGATGACCATGAAGATGGCTTGAACCACTGAGGCGGTTGTTCTCTGGCCGACGCTCTGGGCCGATCCCTTGACCTGCATCGCCTGCCAGCAGGCGATAACGCCAATTACCAGCGCAAAGAACGGGGCCTTGATCATGCCGATGGCAAAGTGCCAGATACCGGTGCTTTCTTTCAAACGGGTCACGAACATGCCGGGGCTGATGTCAAGATCGATCCAGCTCATCAAGCCACCACCCAAAAGGGCAGCCATATCGGCAATAAAACCAAGGATCGGCAGCATGATCAGCAGGGCAACGACCCGCGGGATCACCAGCACTTCGATCGGGTCCAGACCCAGCGTGCGCATGGCGTCGATCTCTTCCTGCACCTTCATCGAACCGATCGACGCGGTGAAGGCCGACCCGGACCGGCCCGCAACGATGATGGCGGTCAGCAGAATGCCCAGTTCACGCAGCACCGAGATCGAGATCAGTTCGACCACAAATATCTCGGCCCCGAATTGTTTCAGCTGGGTGGCCCCCTGAAAGGCCAGCACGACGCCGATCAGGAACCCCATCAGGGCCACAATCGGGATCGCCTTGAACCCGACTTCCTCCATCTGCGACACCAGTGCCGCGCGGCGCAGCCGCCATGGCATGACAATGGTTCGGACAAGGCGATGCAGCGTCAGGCCCAGGAAACCCAGCATCGAGAGCGTATCCTTCCAAGCCCCGACCGTGCTCTCACCGATGCTGGCGATCCAATCAACAAAGCTACGGTGTTCGGCCTCGGTTCCCGGATCGTCGGGTATGTTTTCAGCCACGGTATCAAGTAGTGCGGTATGCGCGGGGCTCAGCCCTATATACGTGACCTCGGCCCCGACGGCGCGCACCCGTCGCGCCAGATCTGCAATCAGCCAAGCCCCTCCTGTATCCAGCGCCTCGACCTTGGACAGGTCAAAAGTCACCTTGCCACCCTGCGGCTTAATCGCCGCGAATGCCTGTTCCACCTTTTCCAGCGACTGGGTCAGCATTTCGCCCGAAACACGCAGGCAGACGCCGTTGGCGTCAGGGTCCGAATGTATCATGGGCTGCGTCATGGCCGTATGAGATGTGAAACCGCTTTGTGCTGCAACGGATTTTTGCGCCTCATCGGGATTTGTCGCCGTACAATAGCAGTAGTGTGACAATTTCGGGTCGACCTTGCCTAGGCGCGACTGATCGCATGTATCAAGCCTGCTTTTCGTTTAAGTTCAGTTTTTATGCCTGATCAAAACACTGCATCAGGAATTTGTTGCCGGAACGGGGGAACCGCGACAAAGATCACACCTGAAATGCTTCGGTGGAATCAGGTTAGGTCACATGCACAAACCCGGGAAAGTCTTGTTCATCATCATTGACCAGTTGCGGGCAGATTGCCTGAACGGAACCCTTGCGGCCTATGTCGATCTGCCAAACCTGCGCGCGTTCATGAATGAGGCCGTGACCTTTGATAGGCACTTTTCGGTTACCAACCCCTGCGGTCCGTCACGCGCCTCGATCCTGACCGGTCAATACGCGATGAACCACAGGTCAATCCGTAACGGCACGCCTCTTCGGCACGACACGCCAAGCATCGCGAGCGAGATGCGTAAGGCCGGATACCTGCCCATGCTGTTCGGCTATACCGATACCTCTGCCGATCCGCGCGCCTTCGATCCGGGCGACCCTATCCTGAAGTCCTATGAAAACCCGATGGCCGGATTCCATGAAGTGATCGAAATGCGGTTGGAGGAGTCATACCCTTGGCAGTCGTACCTGATGCAAAAGGGGTACAAGTTCGACAAGTATTGGGACGTGTTCAAACCGGTTTCGCCAAACGGTGGTGCGCCGCGTCTGAACGACCCAGCCATTTATCGGGCCAAAGACAGCGACACCGCCTTTCTGACCGACGCGTTCCTGAGCAACATAGCGCCGTTCAAGGATCAGAACTGGTTCGCTCATCTGACCTATATCCGGCCACATCCGCCTCTGGTCGCCCCGGCCCCCTACAATGACATGTATGATCCGGGTGCCTTGCCGCTGCCGGCAGGTTTCGCTGATCCAGCCGACGAACGCGCGATGCATCCCTTCTTTGGCCCGGCGTTGGACAAGCAATCGGCGAAAGATTTCGTCGAAGGGTTCGACACCCTGGACCCTACACCTGAAAACGTCCGAATGCTGCGCTCGGTCTATCTGGGACTGGCAACCGAAGTGGATCACCATGTTGGCCGTGTCATCCAATTCCTCAAGGACACCGGTCAATATGACGACACCCTTGTCGTGATTACCGCCGACCACGGAGAGATGCTGGGCGATCGCCACACTTGGGGCAAGATGACGGTCTATGACGCGGCCTATCACACGCCGCTGATCATTCGGATGCCTGGCAATCAGGATCAAGCGGGAACTGTAGTGACGGTGCCAACAGAGTCTATCGACACTACGCCGACGATACTGGACTGGGTGGGGCTGCCGGTTCCGAACGCTATGGACGGGCGGTCCCTGATACCGTTGCTGCAAGGAGAGGTCCCGGACGATTGGCGCAGCTATTCGTTTAGTGAACTGGATTTCGCGGCCCCTGAAAAGCCGAGCATGTGGCAACAGCAGCTGGGTACCGGCAACAGCGACTCATGCCTGGGCATCTTGCGGGACGAACGGTTTACGCTGGTCGAGTTCGCCGCGGATCTGCCGCCGCTCCTGTTCGATCATCAGGGTAAAGGCGAAATGGAGAACGTTGCGAAAAACCCCGACTATGCCACGGATCTGGCGCGTCTGGGGCGGATGATGCTGCGGCACCGGATGCGTAACATGGATCACACGCTGTCCCTATGTTCCCTGACCTCGGACGGGGCAAAGACCAAACCGCGATACTGACCCAATCTGTCGCGTCCGTTCCCCCTACACCTGTGGCAAATCCGATGTTACGCATGTCTTGCGGGGAGGGCGAATTTGGACATTACAGAACAGCACGTTAAAGAGATGACGACCGCCGGTCTGAACCTGATCGGGCAGGCGCTTTCGATTTACGACAGCCAGTTGCGGCTGGTTGTCAGTAACCGGCCATTTCAGGTGATGTTCGATTTGCCGGATGAACTGGTCCGACCCGGCGCGCAGTTCCGGGACACGATCCGCTATCTTGCGGCGCGTGGCGAATACGGCACGGATGCAGACGTCGAAGCCGCCGTGGACTTGCGGGTTCAACAGGCGCTGACCTTTGAGCCGCACTACATGGAACGCGTTCGGGCCGACGGGCGGGTGATTTCGGTCGAAGGGGCGCCGCTGCCCAAAGGCGGTTGGGTTTCGGTCTATACCGATATCACCAACACCAAACAGGCCGAGGCGCTGTTGCGAGCCCGGTCCGAGGAATTGTCGGGCCAGTTGCTGGACAGGGCCGAAGAGCTTTCGGCCACTAACCGAAAACTCGCCGCCACCAACGCTGCGCTGGAAGAGGCCAAGCGCCAGCTGACCGAGATCGAAGCCCGCACGCGCATGACGACCGAGATGATGCCAGCCCATATTGCCCATTTGGACCCGGATGGGCGGTATGATTATTCAAATCGACGTCTCAGCTCGGTCATGCCGGGCCGCCCGTCTGAAATTCTGGGTATGCATGTTTCCAAGGCTTTGGGGGCTGTGGCCTTCCCGCGTGTCGAACCGCATCTTCAAAAGGCCTATGGCGGCGAAGCCTCGGTGTTCGAGTTTACCGAAGATCAGGATTCCCGCCGCATCCGCGTGTCATTTTCTCCTGATGGCGAGGGCGGTGTCTACGTGATGTCGGTCGATATCACCGAGGAAACCCAGGCGCGTGTTGCCTTGCAGCAGACCCGGCGCCGGGCCATGGCGGCGCAGATGACCAGCGGGTTGGCGCATGATTTCTCAAACCTGCTGACGATCATTCTGGGAATGCAGTCCAGGCTGGAAAAGATGGACCTATCCGCCGAGGCGCGTGAGCTGGTGGCCGCCACCCAGCAAACCGCCCGCCGCGGTGGCCAATTGCTGAACAGAATAGCGGACATGACCGGTAACCGTACCTTTCAGCCCAAAGCGACCGATATGCGTGGTCTGCTGGAGGACCTGCGTGTTCTGGCCTCGCCCTCTCTGCCGCGCGGCGTGGGGTTGTCGGTGGTCAACACCCTGCCCAACGAGGCGCTGATGCTGGACCCGGGGATGGTTCAGGACGCGCTGCTGAACTTGGTTCTGAACGCACGCGATGCCTGCGGCGGGTTCGGTCAGATCACCATCAGTGCGCATAAGATCGGCGATATCTGGATCGAGATCGCGGTCTCGGACACCGGATCGGGCTTTTCCCAGGAAGGATTGGAAAAAGCGCTGAACCCGTTCTTTACCACCAAAGGCAGCATGGGATCGGGCTTGGGTCTGCCCATGGTCTATGACACCGTGAAACTTGCCGGTGGGGATCTGAACCTTCGCAATACCCCTTCGGGCGCGACAGTGGCCATGCGTTTACCCTATCGCCCGGCACCGCCGATACAGGAAGGTTTGGTGCTGCTGGTCGAAGACAATGACAACCTTCGCTGGCAATTCCGGGATATGCTAGTCGAGCTTGGGTTCTCGGTGATCGAGGCAACATCTGTCGACGAAGCGCTGGCGCTGACCGCGGATATCGACGACATAGTGTTTGTGCTGTCGGATATTCGGCTGGAAGGGCAGGGGACCGGATTGGATTTGCTTGCACAGCTTAAACCCGCATTGCCGTGCATTCTGATGACCTCTTTGCCCTACTCCGACCCGCTGCACCGGCAGGCCCTGACACTGGCACCCGTGCTGAGCAAGCCGTTTACCCGGGCGCAACTGTCCGCCCTGATCCGAACCGAGGCTGCCTGATGACACAACCACTGGTCACCATTGTCGATGACGAACCCGAAATCCGGCGTGTTCTGACCGATGCGCTGGAAGAGGCGGGTTTCCGCACCCAGAGTTTTGCCCGCGCGCGGGAATTCGAAGCTGCGCTAAAACGCGTGACGCCGGACGTTTGCCTTGTTGACCTTTCTTTGCCTGACACCGACGGCTTGGCGCTTGTTCACCGGCTGGCGTTGGAACAGGGGGCGGCGGTGATCATTATCTCGGGTCGGGCGCAGGTGCAGGATCGCGTTACGGGGCTGGAACTTGGGGCTGATGATTACATCACCAAACCGTTTGATCCTGCTGAGGTAGTGGCCCGTATCCGAGCAAGGCTGCGATCCCCGAGAACGCAGGTATCACAGTCGGATGTGGCGATTTTCAATGGCTGGACCGCGTATTTTGACCGCTATGTTCTTGAGGATGGTAGCGGAACAGAAATACCGTTCAGCCACGCCGAAGGCGAGGTTTTGCGACTGTTTCTGGAAAGCCCCAAACGGCTGATTAGCCGGGCCCAGATGCAGGAAGCTCTGGGCGGTGCTGCCGGTGACAGTTTCGACCGGGCCATGGATGTGCGAATATCCCGGCTTCGGACGAAACTGGGCGAAGATCCTAAAAATCCGCGCCTTATCAAGACGATCTATGGGGCAGGATATATTTTTCTAGGGGATGTCGATTGGCAATAAAACGCCGATCAGTGTTCGGTCGGAAGGTTTGTGTTGTTACCGCAATGATGAAATAGACAAGCAATTACATATTGTTATGCGAGATCCAAACCAACAATGGTGACACCTGATGTCAACCGGGACACATCGGCTTCAATATCTGCGCGCTACCTATGGATTCTTGGCGCGGTCGCGCATAACTAACAACACCGCGTTCAATCGCTGCCTCACTGGTGCAGGTTGGGAACAAAATAAGACCGTGACGCTGGCAAGCATCGGAACCGCTGAAGGTTTTGGAGAATAGAATGATCAAAAGAACCTGGGCCAAATGGAAGTCGAGTAATATTGGCCGCTTGCTGTTCGAAAGTCTCCGAAATCAGGGCTGGCTGTACGGGATTGCGATGGTGGCCATGGTTGGGGTCGCCGGAACAACGGCGGGTACAGCGTGGATGATGGAAAATATCGTCAACGCAATGACCGAGCCCGAAATGCGATCCAAGGTTGCACTGATCGCCGCCGCCGTTATTGGGCTGTTTCTTGGCAAGGCGCTCGCTTCTTACGTTCAGTCGATCTTTCTGGCGCGCGCCGGCAACCGCATTATTGCGGTTCAGCAAGAACGCCTTTACGCAAAGCTGATCAAGCGCGGTGTCGGCTTTTTCTCACGAAATGAATCCTCGGGGCTGTTGCTGCGGGTCACGCAGGGTGCGCAGGCGGCAAGAAGGCTGGTTGATGTTGTCGTGACAAGCTTTGTTCGTGACCTGCTGACCTTGGTTGGTCTGCTTTTCGTCATGATTTACCAGCAGCCAATGCTTTCGGTGCTGTTTTTTGTCGTTGGTCCGGTTGCGTTGGTCAGCGTGCGCATCCTACTAAAGCGCGTGAAAGCGATCATGCAATCCGAGATGATGGCATTGTCTGAAATCATCAAGGTTCTTCAGGAAACGTCGGGTGGGATCACGATCATTAAAGTTTTTGCCCTCGAAAACCACATGACGAACCGCATGAACGGGGCGATCCGGTCGGTCGAGGAACGGGCGAATTCGATTTCCAAGCTGCAGTCGATTGCCAGCCCTTTGATGGAGTTTCTGGCGGGTCTTGCGATCGCGGGTATTCTGGTAATCAGCACGATTGGCTTCGGAGGCAGCGAGCCAACTACAGCTGGCCAGTTGATGTCATTTATTACAGCTTTGCTGATGGCATACGAGCCGGCAAAACGTCTATCGAAGATGCGCGTTGTCATCGAGACCACGCTGGTTCCGATCAGCATGATGTTCGAGCTTTTGGATGAAGAAGACACCATGCGGGAAAGCCCCGAGGCCAAAACCCTTGTCACGGGGCCGGGTGAGATCCGTCTTAGGGACCTTACTTTTGGGTATAAAGGGGACACACCGGTCATTTCGAATATGAACCTGACTTTTGAAGCCGGCAAAACGACAGCTCTGGTAGGTCAGTCCGGCGGTGGCAAGTCGACGATCTTCGGCCTGATCATGCGGTTCTACGACCCCGACTCCGGGGCTGTCGAGATTGATGATCAGGACTTGCAGGGCGTGACCTTTGCCTCGCTGCGTCAGAAGATATCTTATGTTGGCCAGGAAACTTTTTTGTTCTCGGCCTCGGTAATGGACAATCTGAGATTCGCGCGCCCGGATGCCACCGATGAAGAAGTGATGGAGGCGGCACGCGCCGCCCATGCCCATGATTTCATCAGCAAGTTGGAATACGGCTATGACACGCCGGTCGGGGAAAACGGTTCGTTTTTGTCGGGGGGACAAAAACAGCGGCTCGCCATCGCCCGCGCAATTCTGCGCAAATCGGAAATCCTGTTGCTGGACGAAGCCACCAGTGCCCTGGATGCGGAATCCGAGACGCTTGTGAAAAAGGCTTTGGACAGGTTGACCAAGAATGTAACGACGATTGTCATCGCTCACCGGCTGTCGACCGTGCTCGAGGCGGACAAGATCGTCGTCATTCAGGACGGCGAAGTGCTTGAAGAAGGCAATCTTGAAACCCTGATCGAGAAGGATGGGGTGTTCCGTCAGTTGTTCGACCATCAATTCAAACAGCCAGTGTCCGAAGGGGTAACCTCTGCGCAATAGCGTTTGGGCGTCAGAGCGATGCAGTCGGTACATGCAGGGCCTGTGCCGACTTTTGAGGTTCCTATTCTCGTAAAGCTCTATTCTTGATTTTGACTACGGGCTGCAGCAGGTATTCGAGAACCGTTTTGCGGCCCGAAAGGATATCGACTTCGGCAATCATACCAGGGATGATTTCGACGGCGACACCATCGGCATCCAGCATCGCATTGCTGGTTTCAATCTCCACCACGAAAACCTCCTCGTCATTTCGCTCGGAACGTGTAATCGTGTCGGCACCGATACGCATAATCTGGCCGTCGAGCGCCCCATATCGGGCAAAATCATAAGCCGTGATCTTGACCTTGACGGACTGTCCGGCATGCAGGAATGCGATGTCTTCCGGTCGAACGTACGCTTCAACAAGCAATGTGTCATTCAAGGGTACAATTTCAACTAGTTCCTCACCGCTGCGGGCCAATCCCCCGATTGTACTGCGATGTACCCGGTTGACGATGCCACGTACCGGAGACCGCACCTGCGCCCTGTCGGCCCGATCCCGAAGCGCGGGCAAAACCGGCTTCAATGCAGCAAGTTCGGTGGTCACCACCGCCAGATCGGATAGTGCGGCGCTGCGAAACCGGCTACGGGTCGCGCGGATGCGGTCGTCTATCTCGTCCAGACCAGTCTTTAGCCTGTTGGTCGCGGCAACAGCCCGGGTTTTCCGGCCTTCCCACTCGGCCATAGCGCGGCGTAGCGTCAAAAGCGTTGTTGCGGGCTCCATCCTTTTTTGCACCAGAGGTTCCATCATCGCGCGCTCTTCCGCCAAAAGCCTGAGCGTTTTGTCGGCGGTGATCCGATCCACGAGGCCCTCTTCGAATTCCTGCTGCCTTTGTTGGCGCTGACGTTCCAGGATGGCGATCTCTGCTTGAAGTTCGGTTTGCCGCCCCTGATACAAAGCGCTCTCTGATCGCACGACCTCGGGCGCGCCTTTGATCAGGTCTGGTGAAAAACTCAGGGCACCGCCGTCGATTTCCGCCTGCAAACGTTGAGTTCGCGCCATTAGGCCGAACGCGCGCTGTTGTTCCTGACTGAATTGGCTGTCAATTTGTGTTGTTTCGAACTCCATCAACAACATGCCCTTGTCAACCACCTGTCCTTCGCGAATTTTCAATGACTGCAGAACTCCGGGTTCCGTGGCTTCGATCACCTGTATGTTGGCTGAGGGCACAATCCGCCCGTCCACGCGGGTCACGTCATCCAATTCGGTCAGATGCGCCCAAAGGCCCAATGCGATCAGGCACGAAGAGATCACTAGTAAAAGCAGGGATCCGCGTATCGGTGAGCGCCCGCGCATCTCGCGCGCGAGGGTGGCAAGGTCAGGATGTCGCGACATTCAGATGCCTCCCTGCCTTGCGGGCGTGTTGAGCGAGCATACTCTTTGGTCCATCAGCTGCCACGCGCCCGCCTTCGATCACGATCACGCGGTCCACCAGTTCCAACAGGCTGGTTCGATGTGTGACGATAACCATCGTGGTGTTCTGCGTTGCCTGCTTCAGACGACGGATCACCTCAGCTTCGGTTTTCACATCCATCGCACTGGTCGGTTCGTCCAACAACAGAACCGGGGGCCGTCCAATCAAGGCCCTGGCCAGAGCAATGGCCTGTCGTTGTCCACCAGACAGACCTTCGCCACGCTCGGCCAGTTTCAGATCGTAACCGTTGGGATGACGGGCGACAAAATCTTCAACTCCGGCTACCTTGCCTGCGCGGATCAAGTCCTGATCGCGTGGTCTGACAGTGCCGCTACTTATATTCTCGCGTACAGTCCCGGAAAACAGCCAAATGTCCTGCAATACGGACCCGACATTGCGACGCAGATCACCCGGATCAATCTGACGAATATCCACGCCATCCAGCATCACCGATCCGGTTTGCGGCTCATATAGCCCAAGCAGCAGGCGCGAGATTGTGCTTTTTCCGGAACCGATTGGTCCTAAGATCGCAACCTTTTCACCGGGCTCGATCGAGAGTGTTACCCCCGCCAGTGTGTCCTCGGCCTGATCCGGGTATGTGAAGTGGACATTTTTAAAACTGATGTGCCCGTCGAAGCTGTTCCGGCTGATCCAGCTGCGCCCATTGGGTCTTTCGCTTTCGGCCTGCATCAATGCGTTCAGGTTGCGATACGCGCTGCGGGCTTGGTTGACGCGGGTCAGGGTCTGGGCGAGCTGTCCCAGTGGCGCCAGAGCACGCCCGGTCAGCATCACCGAGGCAACCAGAGCCCCCATACTTGCCTGGCCGTCAGTAATCAAAAACACGCCGTAGAAAACGATCAGAACCTGTGCCGCCTGCTGGGTGAACCCGGTAAGGTTCAAGGCGAACTGCGTCACCATACGGCTGCGCGTACCGTGCGAGGATTGGCGTTCAATCGCGCTTTCCCAGCGGGTTCGCATTGGCCTGGCAGCTGCCGTGGTCTTGATCGTCTCAAGCCCAGCAACGGTTTCCACCAGAACAGATTGCTTGGATTGACCGTCCGAAAAGCTCTTCTCGGCCAGACGCGATAATATGGGCTGCACGGCCACCCCAGCCAGTAATACAATCGGAACCGCAAGGGCAGGGATCAGGGCCAGCGGCCCACCGACCAGATGGATGACAAACACGAACAGCGCAATGAACGGAAGATCGACCAATGCAACCAGCGTTGCCGAGGTAAAGAACTCTCGCAGGGTTTCGAACTCGCGCACGGTGCTTGCCATGGCACCGGTAGATCCGGTACGAGACTTCATGCGGATGTTAAGCACCTGGTCGAAAACACGCCGCCCCATCTGCATGTCGGCCTTTTGCCCGGCGCGGTCGATGAACCCGGCGCGCAACAGTTTCAAAAGAAAATCAAACCCCAGGGCGAGGGCGACACCCGCAGTTAGGGCTATCAGAGATTCTGTAGCTTCGTTTGGCAGTACGCGGTCATAGACGACCATAATGAAAATAGAGGTGGACAGGCCCAGTAGATTCGCGAGCGCCGCGGCCAGGAGTACTTGCGTATAGGACCATTTGTTCGCCGCCATCGCCGACCAGAACCAATGATCAGATGCGGGAACCTCACTGCCCGAGACCTCGGCCCGATGGTTCCGGCGAAACAGGATTGCGAATCCGGTATAAGTGCGGCTCAGTTTGTCCTGGGACACTTCGCCGATCCCGTCACCGAGGTCTGGATCGAAAACCATTAGGTTGCCGTCCCGTGTGCGACCGTGGAAAACAACGGCTTTGTCATCCTCCAGAATCAGCAGTGCAGGCGATAGGTTTGTGTCAAAGTCCTGCAACCTGCGTTTGCCATATCCGGCTTGCAGTCCGGCATTCTGCGCCACCTCTATGGCATCGCGAAGGGTAAGTGCGTCCGATGCGCCGGTTTGTGCCGCGTGCAGGGCGGCCACCGTCAAAGGGCGGTCCAGCTGGGCTGCGACATGCAACAGACAAGCTTCGATGGGCGTGAGTGAAGGTGTATGTGAAATAGGCAAAAGCTGTGTCATAGGTCGTCGTCCCACTTCACCGTTGAGACACCCAGCAGATCGAGAATGTCACCGGTTAAACTCAGCGCAGCGTAGTTGGTCAGAAAAAAGTTCTGTTCGGCCAGGATCAATCTTTCCTGAGCGTTTACATAATCTCGCTGCGCGTCCAGAATCTCGATCAGGCTGCGCCTGCCGATGGTGAACTGTTCGCGCGCCGCGGTAACACTTGCGGCGTTGGCCTGCACTGCAACTTGGGCTGCCTGCAGGCGAACCGCGCCGGCTTGCTGGTCGGAACGGACGAACTCCAATTCACGGCGAATGTCCCGGATAACCGAATCCCGCGTGAACTCAGCCTCTTTGACCTGTGCTTCGGCCGCCGCGATTGCGGCCCGGCGTTGTCCCGTACTGTCGATTTCGTAGTTGAACGACAGATCCACGCCAAAATTCGCGTCGTTGCTGTCATCCCGGTCGGCAAAAGCGGCGATTTCTACGCCGGGCTGACGGCGTGCATGGGCGGCTGCCTGTTCTGCCTTAGCTGACAGCAGGGCTGCATCCGCCCGCCTGACCAGAGGGCTGTCCATCACGATCTGCGAGTCGGTTCGCGACAGTTTAGGAGCCGTGACAGGTGGCGGAAGTGCCCCGGGGGCTGAGCCAAAGTATTCACGATATTGGGCGTCTGCACGGTCCAAACGCGCTTTGGCATCTGCCAGCCGTGTCTGTGCATCCGCCATACGAGAGCGTGCCGTCAGAACATCAGCATTTGATCCCGCGCCCTGCGCTGAGCGTTCCGTGATCTGACGCACCAAATCTTCATGAACCGCGACATTTTGGGTGGAAATTTCCAAAATCTTTCGCCGGTCCAGTACAACGACGTAGGCCTCAATCGCCGACAGCGCCACCGCTGATGCCGTTTGCACCTGTTCTCCGCGGCTTTGCAACACGCGTGCCTTTGCTGCTGCCAGATCATTCGACGCAGCCCCGCCGTCATACACCAATTGCGAGATGCGCAGATATGGTGTGACATCGGCAATATCGGACTCTATGCGTTCAGATCGGGCGTTTACGCCAACATTGAGCCGGGGCAGAAACGCCCCTTTGGCTGCATCTTCGTTGGCTTCGGCGATCTCCAGCCGTGTCGCACTTTGCGCCAGATCAGGGTTTGTTTCCACGGCGGCTCTGATCCGCTGACCAAAGGCGCTCTGCGTCAGCTGGGGTGAAGGTGCGTTTGCTCCGGCCCCGACGGATCCGCTGGACAGGGACATCTCAACCCCTGTCAAATCGGGCTTAGGCGTACATGCCGATAACACTGCGGCGAAGAGGATATAAGGTGCAATTCCGAGATTGCGATTGAGTATTGGCATAGGTGTTTCACACCCCACTGGTTCCGAAGACATCGTCATTCTGCGCGTTGGCCATTGCACAAAGGAAACCGGAAATGTCTGAATTTTCAGTGTAGTTTTTAAGTGAGTATTGCTCTTTCAGCTGTTGTTCTACGCGCGCCAGCCACGCGAAATGGCAAAGCGAGATCTGGTGGGCGTGGATCAGCAGAAAGGCACCCGCTTCGACCAGTTCCAGTTTTTCAGCCTGAGTTAGTTTCTTTAAACGATGGGCTGATATGGACAAAGTCCCAGCGGGCAAAGTGATCCCGTCGAGGGGTTTAACGGGTTCAAAAAGCCCCACGGACTTGATTGCCTGGCAAAGCTCCAGCGTCGCCTCACGGGCCGCAACGCGGGTTTGAAGAAAGTTTCGCACATCGCGCAATTCTGGCGACAAATCCCCGGAAGCGTCAAAGAAGGACTCGTCTCTTGGATTGGTGCTTAGCAGCCCGGATGACTCATCCACGCTTAGCTGAAACAGGGCGGATCCGTCCGGCGTGTTTTCTCCCAGGGGCCGTGCCTGAAACGGATGGCATCGCAGGCTGGAAGGAACATAGGCTGCCAACCACTGCCCCTGTCGTGATACGAAAGGGGTGGGCATATCGTCTGACGGGGACAAAATGGCCCTGGGTTCGACACCTTCGCCGGTTTCCCTGAACACTATCGGAAAGGCGGCAGCAATCTGCGGAACTTCCCGCAATACAATCGCGCATTCGGTGCGATTGGCTGCAAATTCGTAAGAGGTGAAACGTTTCCAGTATCGATGCCCGTGCCGGGCGGCGGTGACAGGAACCAGGCCATTCTGCGCCATTATTGCTCCATGTTATAAAGGATAGCCGCCGGTCGTTGTGATCGACAGCCGTTTGGTCGCTTAAGCCGTTGCCCCGGTTGGGTCGGTATGCAGGATGTTGTCCGCGCTCAGGTCGGTCAGATCATCTAGCCCAGTGAATTGGGCGACAGTCTCAACCAACGCAGAGTTTGGAGCGCTGTAGTCAACCTTGACCAACACACTGTCAGCACCGTCCGTTGCCATAACGTAGATCTCGTCGCCCGCATGTAGACCGGCAAAGCTTTCAACAGCGGTTTCGATCGTGTTTTGGGACAAATCACCCAAAACCGTTGTCAGGCCAACGACACCGGTATCCGAGCCAATTACATCGCCTATGGCCAGGGTTTCGACATCCGTTCCGTCACCGCGCAGAGCTCCGACACTCAGGCCGCTGAACATAATGGCATCCGTAACCTCAGTTGCCGGGCCAATTGTGAATCCTGTTACCGTGTCGATACCGTTGGCCGCCGGGTCGGCCTCGAACACGACAATGTCTCGCCCTGCAGCCGAGACATCAATCGCATCGTTGCCGTCCTGCCCGCGGATGATGTTGTCGACGTCGGTTGCGACCAGCGTGTCACCACCGTTGGTACCGAGTTGGAAGACGGAATATCCGCCAACCGAAGTCGCGATCGTCAGCTCAATGGGTTTGCTTGCATCGACGACCGTCATGTCGAAGGTCATAACGGGCTGGCTCAGGTCAATAACGGGGTTGATACCATCGGGGATACCTGAGATGCCGGAGTAACGGATCACCGAGGCCCCGTCCGGGTTGGCAACCAAACTAATGAGACCACTACCGCGGACCTCAGACCCGAGGTCGTAGGTCGCAACGGAAGGGTCGAAGCCCAGATTCATAGCCAAGGCGAAGCCACCTGAAATATCCGTGTCTGGATCCGCGTAGACTTCGAAGGTCACCGTATTCCCGGAAATCCTGGCCTGAGTGATGACATAGGCTGCTGGTTCGTGTGCGGTGTTCTCGTCGGTCGCGGTTACAGGGTCCGGCCCACCGGAGACCGTTGCATCTGCTGAGAAATCAAGGGAATCGCCCGCGTCGATGCTCGAGAAATCCGATGCTGGGACGGCCAAAGACCAGCTGCCATCGACAGCCACAGTCGCGCTGCCAATCGGGCTTCCGTTGAGGAAAACATCCACCGCCTGGCCGGCGCTCAGGCCGGTCGAAGTTCCCGAAACGGTCACGCCAGATGCTTGAGCATCAGCTAGCGACATAGCGCTGTTCGTGCCGACAGGGCTCATGGTCAATACTGGCCGGAAATCCGTCGTCAGCGTAGTCGTAGCCGGTGTCGCCGGGTTACCAGCCTGATCGGTTACGCTGGCCGAGATCGGATAGCCGGTGCTGTCCGACAGAGCGGCCAGATCGACTGAGGGGACAGTTGCCGACCAGGAACCACCTGAAGCGGTGCCTGTGTATGTCTGACCGTTTAGAGTGACAGACACGGTTTGCCCATCCTCGGCGCTGGTTGCGCCCGTGATCGTCAGGTCGCTGCCTTGTTCGGTCACGTCCAGTTCGGAGCCCACGGATAGGGGATCGAGTGTAACGGTCGGAGCAGTGAAATCGGTGTCAAAACTTGCACTGTTTTGGGCGCTGTTGCCCGCTGCATCCGCTACCGAAGCATCGACATCATACGAGACCCCATCCTGAAGCGCGCCCAAGTCCGAGGATGGGGCCGTGTAGCTCCAAATGCCGCCGTTGACCGTGGTGGTGCCGGTAACATCCACTGTTCCGTCGGGGCGGGCGATTTCGACCGTCACCACTGTGCCGTCTGCGGCGTCAGAGGTGCCGGTTATTACCAGGTCGGTGCCCTGTTCCGCAGCGTTCATGACCGCACCATCCGACAGGCTTGTGATGTTCACCGTTGGCGCCGTGAAGTCTGTATCAAAGCTGTTGCTGGCCTGGACCGCCGGGTTTCTTGCTTGATCGGTCACATCTGCGGTGACCGCAATGGTGGCACCGTCCGACAAGGTTGCCAGATCCGCAGCAGGAACGGTAACGGTCCACGCGCCACCGGATGCAGCACCGGTGTAGGTTTGACCGTTCACGGAAACAGTCACGGTCTGCCCGTCCTCGGCTGTGGTCGAACCTGTGATGGTCAGGTCCGTGCCCCGCTCAGCTGCGTTCAGCATGGCACCATCCGAGAAGCTGTCGATCGAAAGCGTCGGTGCGGTCGCATCCTTGCCCAGTGGTACGTTGGCATGAGGCGCCGCCAGACCATCGGCGTCGGAAACGTCCGCAGTCACGGTAAAACTCCCTCCGTCTGGCAGGGCTGCCAGATCTGAGGTCGCGACGGTCACGCTCCAAGTGCCGCCTGAGACGGTATCGGTATAGGTCTGACCGTTCAGGTTGACCGTGACTTGCTGGCCGTCCTGTACATTGCCAGTCGACCCCGAGATCGTCAGGTCAGACCCCACTTCGACAGCGTTCAGAACCGCGCCGACGGATAGCGGAGAGATGGTGACGGAAGGTCCAGTCAGATCAACCGGGACGGATGCCGAGGCCGGGACTGAGAAGTTGCCAGCCGCATCGGAGACAGTCACGTTGAACGCGGCTGGTACGCCGGTCGACAGGCCAGAGAGATCGGTGTTGGGGATCGTCACGCTCCAGCCGCCGCCGGTGGCAGTTGTCGAATAGGTTTGACCACCGAACGTCACATTAACGGGCTGGCCGTCAAACGCTGTGGTCGATCCCGTCAGTGTCAGGTCGGCGCTGACATCGATCAACTCAATCGATCCGCCGGCAACCGGGTCCAGTGAAATTGTCGGAGCGGTAAAGTCCGTGTCGAAACTGGCACCTGCTTGCGTCGCCGGATTGCCCGCCTGATCGGTGACGTCAGCAGTGACGGCAATCGTTGCGCCGTCTGGCATGACAGCCAGTCCAGCGACGGGCACAGTTACGCTCCATTGCCCGGCGGTAACCGTACCTTCGTAGGTTTGCCCGTAGAGGGAGACGGTGACGGTTTGTCCGTCTTCGGCCGTTGTCGTGCCGGTAATGGTCAGATCGGTGGCCTGTTCAGCCGCGTTCATCACCACGCCGTCGGAAAACCCTGAGATTGTCAGGGTAGGGGGGCTAGTATCCACATCGAATGCGACCGTCTCAGACGACAGTTCTGTACCCTCGGCATCGAGATTTCGAATGGTCACGGTTTGCCCACCCTGCGGCAGGCTGGCTGCTTCGGCCGGTGTCAGTGAAACACTCCAGGACCCGTCATCTTCGGGCGTAACGGTCTTTGTGACCGAGCCGATGGTTACTTCCACAGTTTCCGTACCTTCCGGCGCGGCGAGGTTCATGTTGGCGCTGCTCAAGGCGTTGGCTTGCGAACCCGCCAGGTTGAGAACGGGATAGCTGGGGGTAGGCGCAGGCACAGGGGCGGCATCGTCGTCCCCTCCACCGCCGCCGCCGCCGCCGGCAGCGGCTGCGGCACCCGCCAGACCCAGACCACCCAAAGCAGCCCCGGTTCCGCTGATTCCCCCGATTGCGGCGGCGCCGCCGGCTTCGGCCAGGCTGAACTGAGCAATCTCGGATACGACGCCCTCGGCAATCATGACAGCACCGCTGTCCAGCACCTGCACGTTTTCGGCGGCAACAACCAGTTGTCGACCATCGGCCAGTTTCAGAAGAACGTCGCCATTATCCAGCAGCTTGACCGAACGCACCCCGTGAATCGTTTCCGCGAACTGAAAGGCATAAAGCTCTTCAATAGTGGCCTGCGCCAAGGCAGGCAGGGCCAGAATTGAAGATCCGATCCCACCAGCAATGCCACGGTCGGCCCAACGGCGCATTTTTCCGTCGATCCACTTGCGGATGTTCTGTTTACGCTCAAAATCGGGCTGATCACCAGCCGGATTGATCTTGGTTTCAGGTTCTTTGGTCATCTTGCCCTCACATGTGGTTTCCGCACCGGCCCGAGGGGTCGAGGTTTTGTTCATCTGTCTTTCCCTTCGGTGAATCATGCGGTCGGACCAGAAAAATTGAGTTAAACTGAAGCCGAACTCCTCGTTTTCTCCACATTCCCGCTTTGGTTTCGGACTGGGCATCGGATCATCCTGTAGTTGGTGCCAAATTTGGCGTGGGGTGATTTGATATGGTGTTTCAGTTCGAAGGAGTGGTTGCTACGGGGAGCACAGCGCTCGATTCAGGTATCGGCGATACGGCTTTAAAAACGCTTAATGGCGAAGTGTATCTGTTCAGCGTGACCGGTCCGGGCGGTGGAATTGCGGTGTGGAAGCTGGTCGAGGGCGCTCTGCCGCAGTTGCAGGACACCGAGTACTTCAGTGGCACGATCACGTATCAGGTAGGTGACAGCGCCTTGCCCGTGGTGCTGGCCGGCGACGATCAGCTTGTTCTGGATGTGCGTACGGCGACCGGGCTGGTCGGGTATGAGCTCAACCCAAACGGGACCGTGGGCGCCTTGCAGGAAACCGACTCGCTGGTCGGTGGCGGTGATATCTCGGCTATTGCTCAGTTCGGCGATGTGCTGACTATCGCGCATGAGGGAACAGGGCAGATCTCGACGTATACCGTTAACGGGGATGGTTCGTTGAGCTTGGCAGCTTCGGTCACAGGGCAGGCTGATTCGATGCAGGTGTTGCGGGTCGGGGCAGATCACTTCGTGATCGCGGCCGATTCTGTCAGCAACACAATCGGCACCTACAACGTCGACCAGGATACCGGCGCTCTGACCGCGGTGGATAACAGCGACGCGCTGGCGACACTGGGAATTGCGACGCCGACGGCAGTCGAGGTGGTGCAGGCTTTCGGCCAATCATGGGTTGTTGTGGCTGGGTCGGGCAGCAACTCGCTCAGCGTGATGGAATTAACGGTCGATGGGCGCCTGATTGTAACCGACCACGTTCTGGATTCGTTGCATACACGGATTGAAACTGTGCAGGATCTGGCCGTGATCGAAGCCGACGGGCATGTGTTTGTCGTGGCTGGCGGAGGTGATGACGGTGTTACCCTGTTTACCCTGACGCCGAACGGCCAGTTGGTGCATCTGGACAGTTTTGCCGACACCGTGCAAAGCGGCCTGCAAAACGTCGAAACGCTGAGCGTCGCTCATGTTGGGAACGAGCTGCAGATTCTCGTCAGTTCGCAACAGGATGCGGGGCTGACACAGCTCAGTGTTTCAATCGATGACCTGGGTATCGTGCGGGACGGGTTCGGGACGGTTACCGGGTCGGCGCAGAATGACATACTCAGTGGTAGCATACTGAACACTACCCTGATGGGCGGGGAAGGTGATGACATTCTGGTCGCAGGTGTCGGGGCGACCACGATGTATGGCGGAACCGGGGCGGATATCTTTGTCATGCAATATGGCAGCGACCCTACGACCATTAACGACTTCCAGGCAGGGGTCGACCGGCTAGACCTGTTCGACTATCCGCTGCTGCGCACTCCCGGACAGTTAGCTTTTACTGCCACCGCGCAGGGGGCGCAGATCGAATACATCGACGAGGTGATCGTCATCAACTCCGCGACTGGAGGCCCTCTGTCCAGCGCCGAAGTGTTCGGAGCGGGGTTTGGCGGGCCGGATCACATCCCGGTGGACTTCGGAGATTTCGGCGGGTTGGACCCAGGCAGTTCGGACGGCGTCTTGGGCGATATCTCGATCAACTCGGAAACCGCGAATCCCGGCCTGTCCGACGCAGAGATTCGCTTTACCCCGGACGGAGGCGGGACCATCAGCGTTCGCGCGGATGACGAAGGGCGTTTTGATCTGGGTTTACCCTCTGGCACGTTTGAGGGCGAGTTGGATATTATCAAAACCTATTCTCTGGCCAGTGACAAAATCTCGGCACTGGACGCCTTGCAAGCTTTGCGGATCTCGGTCGGGCTCGACCCGACATGGGGGTCTGCAACGCCAGAAAACCTGATCGCGGCAGATGTCAATCAGGATGGAACGGTCAATGCGTTCGACGCTTTGGCCATCCTTAAGCTATCTGTTGGCCTGCCGACGGGGCATGACGCGGGATGGGTTTTCCTTGACAAGGACGCAGACCTGTCCGGCATCACAGAGACCAACGTCAGTTACGAAACAGGCGTAAACGTGACTGCAGTCGACAATGTGATTGCCACAGACATGACCGCGATCCTGCTAGGGAACGTCGAGCAGGTCTGAAAACAACAGTCGCTGTTACTCGCGGAAGGCCCGGTTGAAATAGTCGGCCATAGGTTTGATCAAATAAGACAGGGGGCTTCTTTCGTCGGTTTTGATCATGGTTTCCACCGGCATCCCGGGCAACAAAGCTTGACCGTTCAGACGTTCGATTTCGCTGTCTTCCGGAGCAACTTCCGCACGGTAATAGGTCTGGCCGGTGTTTTCATCTGTGAAGGTATCTGCCGAAACAGTGATTACCTGCCCTTCAATTTCGGGTGTTTCACGTTGGTTGAATGCCGGAAAACGCAAGGACACAGGTTGGCCGACGTATAGCTGATCTACATGGATTGCGTCCACTCGTGCAGCGACAAGCAGAGGTGTGTCCTGAGGAACAACATACATCATCGGTTCTGCAGGTTGTATCACCGACTGTAGCGCAAAAACCTGACTGCCATAAACCGTCCCGGAGACAGGTGCGCGGATATCCAGCCGTGACAACCGTATATCCAGAGACAGGCGACGTTCAGCCAATTCCAATATCTGTGTCTGAACATCCCGCAATTCCGTGATGGCCTCTTCGCGTCGCGTGGCGGTCAATTCCACAATTTCGATCTCTGTTCCGGCAATTTGCCCAGCCAGGCGCGCAACTGTGGCCTCCAACCGACCAATCTCGCCTGTCAGGCTGGCCTCTTCGCGCTGCAGGGCGGAAACCCGGCTTGCCTGCGTCAGGCCACGATTTAGCAGGCTTTTTTGATCATCCAGTTCCTCTTGAATGAGTTCAACCTGACGCCGCAGAGAGACAAGTTGTGCCTCTGTGCCATCGATCTCTGTTTCGATCTGATCCCGCTGTTTGCCCAGTTGCTGAGTTTGTTGCGTTAGGGTCTCCAGCCGGGCTTCGAACAAGCTCCGCTGACCTGCGATCAGATCTTCATTTATGCTTTCCTGCTCTTGAACAATCGCCAACTGAGTTGCCAGCTCCTCGGCACTTGCACCGTCGCGTTCGGCCTCCAAACGGGCCCGCCGTGCCATCAGCTCAAACAGTTGAGATTCAACGATGGTCTTTTCTGACGACAAAAACGTATCGTCCAGACGGATCAGCATGTCTCCCTCGGAGACCACATCTCCGTCGCGGACAAAAATCTCTCCGACAACACCGCCATCAGGGTGTTCAACGACCTGCCGGTTGCTTTGAACCTCAATACTCCCCTGCGAGATAATGGCCCCGGCCAGACGGGTCTGAACCGCCCAGACGCCCAACCCGCCGACAAGAATGATCAGCGCCGCAAAACCAACGAAAGCCGGTACGGTGATCCGCCACACCGGGCGCGTATCTTGAGACACCTTATCCTGCATCTTTTTTCACCTGATTGAGGCCCCGTTTGATCGCACCGGCATTTTGCACCATTGCAGCCAGTACCTCGTCTCGGCTGCCGGTTTTCACTACCTGCCCGTTTTCGACAACCGCCAGATCGTCACATTCTGAAATCGCCTGCGGGCGGTGTGTCATGATGATGGTGGATTTGCCAGCCTCCTTCAGCCCTCGAACAGCAGCATTCAATGCCTCGGTTCCGTCAGCATCCAGGGCCGAATTCGGCTCGTCCAGGATCAGCATGACTGGGTCCCCGTACAAGGCACGCGCCAGCGCGATCCGTTGCTTTTGGCCACCGGACAACTGGCTGTCATTGCCTTCCAGAAACGTGTCATACCCCTTGCTGAGTTTAAGGATCAGGTCATGTGCCTTGGCTTTTTTAGCCGCAGCCACAACAGCCTCGGGATCCGGGTTTTCCGACATGCGGGCAATGTTCTCGGCCACCGTTCCGTTGAACAGGGTCACTGCCTGAGGCAGGTAACCGATGTGTTGGCCCAGATCAGTGGGATCGTATTGATCCAACGTCGCACCGCCCAGTCGGATTTCCCCTGTGGCCGGTTGCCACAGGCCCAACAGGGCCTTGGCCAGCGTCGATTTTCCCGACCCGCTTTTGCCGATGACACCAAGCGCGCGGCCCGGTTCAAGCTGCAGCGTCACGTTTCGCAGGGTCGGTTTGTCCGCGCCCGGCGGGATGACTGTCAGACCCTTGGCGGTCAGTCGGGCCTCGGGCACGGGCAGTTTGGTGCGTTGCTTTTCGGGCGGGGTTGCATCCAGAAACCGATTCAGCGAGGTCCAGGCCGTTCGCGCGCGCTCGACCATACCCCATTGGCCCACGGCTTGTTCGACCGGCGCTAGCGCACGACCCAGCAGGATCGAACCGGCGATCATAGCGCCAGGCGTCAGTTCGTTGCGCAGTACCAGCCAGGCGCCAAGCGCCAGCATCGCCGATTGCAGGAATAACCGCAGAGACTTGGTCAGCGAGGTAAAGCTACCGGTCCAGTCGCTGGCAGCGATGGTCTGGCGCAGGGCACTTGTCCGCTGGCGTTGCCATCGCTGGGTGATGTCCTCTTGCATGCCTTGTGATCGCACCACCTCGGCGGCCTGTCTGGCATGTTCCGAAAAGGCATTGGCTTGCGCCGAGGCCTGTTGTGCCGAGGCCACCTTGTGGCGCGTCAGGCCCTGGTTCAGCAACGCAATCACGATCAGCAGGGAACCGCCGACAACGGCCAGCCAGCCCAGCAGCGGGTGGAACAGGAAGATCGCCGCTAAAAAGACGGGGGTCCACGGGATATCCATCACCGCCAGCAAAACAGGAGAGGAACACAGGTTTTGAATCGATTCCAGATCGCGCAGCGCCGTTGCCGGGGCTGATCGTGCCTGCGGGTACAGCGACCGTCGCATGGTCGCATCGAACACACGTTCGTCCAGTTGTGACTGGAAGCGGGCACCAAACCGCGCGACGATTCTGCCGCGGGCGTAATCCAGCATTGCCATGAGCGCGTATAGCAGTGCCACCAGCAAGAACAGCGCTGTCAGGGTTTCAACTGCGCGGGATCCTAGCACCCGGTCATAGACCTGCAACATGAACAAAGGCCCTGTCAGCATCAGGATGTTGACAAATATGCTGAACAGAAAGGCCAGCGCCAGAAAGGTCATGCCCTGATTTCGTACTTTTCGCAGCTCGTGGCGAGGTGGCATCATCATGCGGTTTTCAATATTCACGTACGGAACCTTTGGTAACTGTTACTCTACAGGGCTTGGGCGTTTTCGATGGGCCGCATCTTAATTCTATAGCGCGGTGCTGAAAATGCGAGAGTTAGTGGATCGGCGGAAAGCTACTTGCTGTAAAGCCAATGATCGCCGGGTGGGTGTATTGACGCTCAAATCGCTCCCAATTTGGTCTCTATTGCAGTGTCACAAAAGGATGGAAACAGTCGGGAATCCGCCCCGCCGTTCAGGTGAGGCAGATAAAATCTGGTTTCCACACTGGTGTCCGTGATCGGAATCGCCCGTAGATCGGGGGGGGGACGAATTCGAAATCCGCGACAAACCAGATGCCGATACCATGTTCCACTGCCTTCTCGGCTGCCCAACTCGAGGATAGGTTCAACCTCGATGCCGCGCTTTTCGGTTTCCGCTTTAATCGCGGCACGTGTGGTCAAGCCAGCCTCGCGACGTCGGCTTCGTAAGAGATGATGCGATCCAAACACCGCTGGGAAATTCCAAACCAGACCTCAAGGTCGATGGCGGAGTATTTGGACTTGAAGACCACGATCATGTCGGTGGCGAGTAACGGACCGACGGAGGCAATGCTGAGCTGACCTGCGTGAAACCCGCGCGACGAATCCAGCAGGGTTTCCGCATCAACCTCGGCCTTGTGCAGGCGTGAGGTGGTGGTTAGCAATTCGAGCCCGGCTTGGGTCAGCCGCGCCTCGCGTCAGACCCGGTTGAACAGTTGAACATCGTAGCGGTTTTCCAGATCCTTCACCGGCGTCGACAGGGTGGGCTGGCTGATGTTCAGCTCGTTGGCCGCAGCCAAAAAACCGCTATAGGTCGCAACGGCAAGAAAGGACTTGAGTTCGGATTTCAACATAGGCTCAGAACATGTACTGCCCAGATGAATTCAATTGTGCTCATGAATGCCCGAAGATCACAGCCCGAGGGCCAGACGGCAAAGGGTCTCATTGTTGACATCTTTACCCCGACAATCTGTTTCCGAGTTCATTATAAAGCCATGGTTCATTGAGCCAGATTTCTGGAATGCTGGAATGCTGGAATGCTGGAATGCCGGAATGACCGGAGTTGACCACGTTTATCACTATTCCGGCTGCTCGACACTGGTCGGGCAGGATCAAGACCGCTCATTGTTTCTTGTTGCAGATCAGACTGGTGTCGATGAACCGCATACTTTTCTGAAGGCCGTTGCGAAAGAACCCGACGTGACGGCCAGAGCGTTGCGTGCGGTTTCTGAAATCGTGGGGTCACGGTTTTACATCCCGCCGTCCATGTTGGCGCGGATATTGCGCGAAGCCGATCCCGTTGCGACCGTTGGCCCGACAACAGTCCGGTTCGAAGGTTTCTCAGCCTGTTGCAGCGCCTATATCCGTCTGGATATTGATGAAGACGCCGTTGAGGTCGAACACCGCAGCAAAGGAACCACAAACGTGGATTTTGGGGCCGAGTTGCGGGCGCTGTTGGCTCAGACCCGACCGGAGAGCCGTTTGGAGATTGCAATCGGGGCACATGCGGTTGGACTGGCGCATGAACGCGCCAGTGTCACAGAGCGCAAGGTTCCACTGCCCTTGCGTTGGCTCAAAGGTTTTAGCGAAGTGCAGGGGCACCTGTCAGGAATGGAGAAAGCGTTCGCGTTGCCCCCCGTATCGGCCCAGCGGTTTCTCCGCAGCTTGCCGCGCTCGAAGTCGGATCACCGGATCTGGGTCGGGGCCACGGGCCCAAGAGTCAGAACCACGACCCGTCCGGCACCCGGAAGTGTGCCGTTGCGTGGAGGGCATCGCCTAAGGGTGTTCGAAACATTGGTTGGCAGGGCCGTGGCTCTTCATGTCTATGAAAATCCCGCCTTGCAAAGCTCGGCTTGGGTGCTCGATTTCGTATCGCAGCGGTTGACTCTGGTACTGAATGCCGAACCTTGGCGCGGGTTTTCCGGCGATGGCCGGCTGCTGTCAGATCTGGCGCGGAACGAAGCGGATATTGCCGCCCTACGGGCGCAGCTTCACTGGCAGGACCGTCTGGACCTGTCGTCTTTGGCCCAAAACAGCGGACTGTCTCATGATCGGGTCAGCACGGGCATGTCGCATCTGGCAGCCTTGGGTCTTGTGGGGTTCGACCTTGCTCATTCCACTTGGTTTCACAGGGTTCTTCCGTTCGACATGGACCGGATCGAGGCAATGAACCCCCGCCTGAAAGCGGCTCGGGAACTGGTGGATGCTAGGGCGGTCACACTTGAACAGGAAGGTGCAAAGGTAATCAGCAACGGGGCAGTTCATCGTGTGCGTTTTGGCGATGGCGCGCCGAGTTGCACCTGCCCGTGGTATGCCAGAAACAAAAACGCGCGAGGCCCCTGCAAGCACATTCTGGCCGCGGAACTGGAAATGGAGCGCTTACAGTGACCGAAGCAGAATTCGTGAAACTGATTTCAACCAAGCGGGCGCGTCACGTGTTGAAAACACTTTCTGGCATCCCTGAAGCCGACCGTCGCGCCTTTGCTCCGATCGCGCTGAAAACGCAGAAAGCATATGACAAAGCACATTGGGACACTCAATTTAACGGCAGAAATCGGATCCCGGAACTGGCCAAGGATGGTGATGCGCTTGGAGTCGCGGTTCTGGCGACAGCGCGCCCATCCGAGTATAGCTGCGGAGACTGGCGTATTCTGCCGCGTTCGATCCCTCTGACGGATGTATTTGGCGCCCTCGACCTCAGTTGGATTAACGATTGGGCGGTGGCGGCGGTCGAAGACAACCCCCGCCTGATCGAAGTGGTCCATATACTGTATGCTCAAGGGCAGTGCAGCATCCCGCAGACGGACGCCTACATATTGGGCTACTATGCCCATCAGGCGGCCATCCCGAGCCCTGCGCGTGACCGGTTTCTGACGCATGACGTCTGGCGGTTCTTCGAGGTTGAAGGCGGTGGTGATCTGAGCCTTGCCGCACATGACAAATACAGCGGGCCGGGGGTGTCCTGGACAAGCCTCCTGATCGGTCTGTGTGATGACGGCACATTGGACCGAGACCGGCTGTTGGACGCCTCGCTGGACGCGCTTGAACGGGATTTCGGGCAGTTTCGTGCCGGATGGTACTCGCGGTTTCACACCAGCCTTTGCCCTACGGACACAGAGGTTTTGCACCGGACCACGCGGTATCTGGACTTGCTTGGCAGCTCTGCGCCTCCGACTGTGGCCTTTGCGTTGAAGGTGTTGAAAAGGATCGACAAACTAAGCGGGATTGATCCTGTCGAGCTGCTGGCTTCGATCGAACCCGCATTGCAAGGTCGCCAGAAATCCAGTGCCCTCATGGCGCTGCAATTGCTGAAAAGCTGCGCCAAGTGCCATCCCGACAGGGCATCTGAAGTGGCTCTGACGGCCGCATCAGCCCTGATTTTCGAAGCCGGAGATGTGCAGGCAAAGGCCCTGGATCTTATCGAAACCTTGGGCCAGCACTCCGTACCAGAGGTTCAGGGCAAACTACGCGATTATGCGGATGTAGTTGCTCCGACAGTTCAGGAAAGGCTTGCTAAGATTATGGGAGGCGGCAAACCGACCCGGCTGCCTGAAGCGGATGATCTGGTGGCAAAGCTCGAGGTCCTTCGTCCGGTCGCGTCGGCTGAAGAAGCTGTGGCAGTGTTTCTTGAGCTTTTGGAAGACGGTAGCGATCCGTTTTTGACGGAACGCGCATTTGATGGCTTGGCCCGCTTCGGGGCGACGGCTGATTCCTTGTTGTCACCGCTGGCGAAGCGGGCAAATCAACTGAGAAACCGCATGGTGCAAGACGTGTTTAGCGGCGTAGGGAACTTCGAAAAACCAATAGTGGCGACCGCACTGGCATGGGCCAACGGGACGGATATAGAAGCTGAACTGCAGCCATTCCTTACGCCTCGGTATTCCGGGCACACGCCGCCTGGGATCGAACGCAACAGCTTTGAGGGGATGTTTGCAGTCAGGGCGCAAGAGTTGCTGGCTCTTGCGCGGAAAGGGCACATGGCACCCATGCTGTCGGCACCCAGTGACAACCGCGGGTATCTGGCGGCGGGACAGTTGATTGAACGGCTGGCAGAATACCGAAAGCTTGGCATCCGACCGGGTGACACTGATATCAAACTGGCGCTTATGCGTTTGGCGCCCGAAGGGCGCGAAGCGGCGATTAACGACGTGCAGCCGCTATCAGAACCGGAAAGGGCGCTTGCTTATGCTTTGGGGGCTGACTTGCCACCTGAAGCGGACAAACTACTATGGGCGATTGCGTGGTCGTCGACCCTGCCGCTGCGTGCCGATCCGCGCATTGAGGCCCTTGTTGGTGGACCAGTGCCGGGTGTGGGCCACCCGGCACGTTTTGAGTTCTTCGCAGATATTCGGCGGATAGATCAATATACTTGGCCGAGGCCGGAAATCCGGATCACCCCGCCAATTCCCGATGATGTCGATGCCGCATTGGGCTTTGCCCTGCCTGCAAAATCTGAGCATACTTTTTTGAGCGATCCAGGCAGCAGTTGGATGATGCACCCAAACTCCTGGGTGGGGTTAATCCGTCCTGCGCATACCGAGTTGTTCTTTGCCACGGGTATTTTTGAACTGGAACTGGACCAGAAACTGACCAACCATCATTGTATGATGTTCCTGGATCCGCTTTTTCGCCCCGATCCCAAACCCGGAACGATGGCACACGCCATGCTTTCCTGGTATCTGGCCAGTGCCGATGAGGGCGTCGGAACAACGACAATTGATGCAATGGCCACTTTGATGGCTCAGCAGCTGTTTGACCCAAGCGCGTTTGCATCAGCTGCGCATTCCCTTGTGTTTCACGCGGGCCTGCCGCTGCGACGGTGGACCAAGCGATTGACCCAACTGGCCGGAATATCCAACACCCATGCGCAGGCGGTGAAAACTGCGTTGGCGAGCATGATGGTCGACCTGCCGTCAGTGCTTCCGCGGGATCTGGGCGGCATTCTAGAACTGCTCTACGAGCTTTGCGTGGCCTCTGATGAACCGGCGGGGTCGTCGGACATTCAGTCAGCTTTGAACGCGATCAAGGCCGGAGGCAAAACGGGGAAGTTCGCGCGCAAAATTGCGGTCTTCGGCCAAACTGTGAATTGAATTCAACACCGGATACGTCAGAAGATCAGGGCGTGCTCCACGGCTGTAGACCGCTTAAAGGTATTCCAAGCTTTCCAGATCGTGATTCACGCGGGCATAAACTGTGCCATCACCGTCAGAGTATGCGGTGGGTAGCCGATCTGTTTCAGGCAGAAGGCGTCAATGACCCGCAACTCCGCGTTCCGCAAGCAGATCTTCAACATCGGCAGTACTGAGCGCGAAGCGATAGCAGTCCCAAACAGTATAGGCGATGATCTTAGGCGAAAAACGTAGACCTTTCAGGCCCGGCATATTGGGCGGTATTGTAATGCATGATGCATGACCTGTGCAGAACACCCAAACAAGCTGGCAATCACGTTTTCAGTTATACGTTGATATACAATTGGGCTTATCATTGCCGTCTAATCATGGTCGCATTTCTCGAAAGCCGCGAAACAGTATATTGAATTGACACAAACATGAAGATTCTAGGATCGGCCCTTACAAACACCGGACGCGCTCGTCCCTCCAATCAAGACTGCATCTTGGCGGGATCTTGGAAAGAGCAGCGTTCAATGACCGAGCCCTACAGGTTTGAGTTTTCTGAACCCACCGGACAACTGGTCCTGATTGCTGATGGTTTGGGAGGTCATCGCGCCGGAGAGTATGCGAGTGAAATGGCCGTAAACGCATTTCTTTCACGTACATCGAGACTAACGAGTTCCTACGAACTTGTTGAATTCTTAAGAAATACAAATCGATATTTGTACGATTTGGCAGTTGGAAACTCGCTTCTCGAGGGTATGGGTACGACCGTAGCCGGCGTGGTTTGTTTCTCCGACAAGCTGATCTGGTTCAACGTGGGGGACAGTAGAGTTTTTCGTTTTCGCAATGAGATTTTGCACCAGTTAAGTGTGGATGACCTAGTCTCGGAGGTATCCCTGTCGAGCTTAGCAAAACCTGCGTTGTCTCAATCCCTCGGAGGGACACCAAGTTTCCATGAAATTGATCCTCATACGGGTATCGAGCCAGTGAGCAATGGTTCGAAGTACTTGATTTGTAGTGACGGGCTGACGGACGTTGTTCCGATTCCGTTCATCGAGCAGGTTTTGTCTCATTCAAACGAAACGGCCGTGAGACGACTGCTCGAAGCTACGCTTGCGCAAGGAGCACCAGACAATGTTTCCATCATTGTGATGTCAGTTGAAACCAGTGCGATTCAAGAACACGAGCGCTCCTCATGACAGGTCAGGCAGATACTAAAATGTCCGGAACGAAGTGGGCTCCAGCGCCGATTCCGATAACGAACGGGGTGAAACAGGATCCTCTTGATAGGACTGTTCCAGTCCAAAGGAGTAGGGAACTTGGTCTTCGGTCGCAAAAAAATGGAAACAAAACCGGGTACACGTTCCGAGCCTCAAAGGCTTTTACAGTAGCAATTCCTGACTACTCACGGAAAGTATCACAACTGGTTTCTGGCTTTTGACTTCCTAAAAATTGAATTCGTCTTTCTCTGTCAAAAGTCGGGTTGCCCAGTGCACAGGCAATTTCCAAACTCAATCTGTCCCAAACGCGGGTCACGCCCTCTTCATTTGTGGTCGCAAAGGAATGACCATCTGGCGCTAGTGCAATTCTCCAACTTGGGGCTGTGTGCACTTTCTGAACAGGCATGAGACGTCGGTTCACCGCCGTGTCCCACCAATGCAACTCTCCTGATCTGTCGACTGCAACCAATGTCGCGCCATCCGCCAGAAAGGCAATATCCGTCGCGCCGCCCTTGTGCCCGCCATACGACGCCAGTTCGTCACCGCTCTCTAAATCCCAGACTTTTACCACTTCGTCGCTTGACGCCGATGCAACTTTGGAATTGTCAGTCGAAAACGCAACACTCCAGAGCGTGTTATCGTCAGCGTCTATCACGTTTTCCAACTCATCATGAGTAATACTCCAGATATAGACCTTTCCGTTGGCGGAAGCTGCCGCAAGCCTGGCTTCGTCCGAAGAAATGGTTACTCGGTTTATGGCCGTTTCGGGCAATCCAATCGTTTCGACTATACTTGTGTCTGCAGCATCAATTCTATGAACCCCATTCCCTGCGGCGGCAAAAAACAACGATGAGGCGGTCGGCGTAATGTTCCAGACCGGCGCCTGCCCCAAGCTGAATTCTTCATTAAGCTGCAGGGAAATTGGGTCCCAAATCCGGATATTGCCATCCCGATCACCCGTGACAAGGTATCGACCATCTTGCGAGAACGCCACGGCCCAAACCTGATTTCGATGCCCCTTCAACAACATGGGTTTCATGCTGGATCCTACATCCCAAATCCAGACATTGCCTTCGCCATCGCCTACAGCGATCTTGTTTCCATCTGGGCTATATGCAATGCCCAGAGCCTTATTCCCATCTTCAAAGGTCAAGGTATTGTCGCTGTTTGTTTCATAAGCGACCTGCCAAATACGGACCTGCTGGTCCCGACCAAGTGTCGCCAGGATGGGAACCTGCGTGGCAGTTTTGATATCCACGATGCTCTGGCTGTGCGCTTGAACTTCGTCCCCGATAGGCAACAAGTTGGCATCTTCCATAATGAGCGTTCCGTTTACCGTGGCGCCCACAAGAACATTTTTAGGGCCGGAAAACGCTGCTGCTACAACCGCCTCAGCGTGGGTAAAACGATCAACGATTGGACCTCCTGAGGGAAATCCGATCGTTGTGACCTTTCCATTCGTATGGGAGACGACAAAAAGACTGCCGTCGCTGCTGAATGAAAGGTGGTCAGGATCGGGACCCAGCGGACCACCCGGTATCGGCGGAAAGGCAGGACGTGCATCTATGTCCACCCATCCGTAGATGGACCCGTCAACATTTCCGGCCACCAAACCTTCCAGTGCCGGAGAAAAAGCGACTCTTTTGAAACCGAGCTGACGTTCCGCTAGGGGTGGACCTATTTGCATCCCGGTCGAAACATCCCAAAGGCGTACGGTACCATCTCCGGTGGCAGAGGCGGCGCGTCTGCTAATTGAATCGAAGGCCACGCCAAACGCGACATCGTCACCGGCAAACAGGGTTGTAACCGGACCAATTCGTGAAGGACCAACATCCCACAAACGGACCTCCCCGTCAGTTGCAGCCGACAAGAGGAGGCTTCCGTTCGGTGAGAAGGCCAGGTCTCGAATCCCCCCTGAGTGCCCTACCAGTTCAGCCAAAACACCTTCATCCGAATTGGTGCTGTAGATCACGATACGGCCATCTCTTAATCCGACGGCCACCCGTTGCCCTGCAGCATCAAGGTCCATGGTTTGAGCGTCTCCGACCGTCAGCGGGCTTCCCAATGGAACAAGGCCTGGTTCGCTCAATTTCTGGCGCGCCAACAGCATTGCAGAACGCGCTTCCGAGGTGGAACTGGCTGAATTGGCTCGGGCGATGGCTTCTGCACTTAGGGAAAGAGCGAGCAGTGGGTCTGACTGAGATAGGCCATTTGCGGCCGCTCCGAGTGCACGCGCAAACCGCTCATTGGCTTCTGCTGTTGCTGCAACTGCAATCTTGCGATTGGTTTCAGCAAGGTTAGAGGCACGAATTGCCAGAATAGAAGCCCCTGTCGCCCCAATGGTCAGTACAGCCAGCGCACAAGCAGCGATCTGGAAGTAGAGACGCCGCCGCCGTTTGCGCCGCTTAGATGCCGTCAGAGCTGCCTCGCGCGCCTTACGCGCCTGTCCGAGGAACTCTCGTTCAAGCCTTCCCAACTCATTTTCGTTGTCCACTGACCATTCTTCCGCAGCCAACAGACGTGTTCCGCGATACAATAAATCAGGTTCGCGGCTATCCTGTTCCCACTCTGCGGCGTCATGCTGAATACGTTGGCGCATTCGCAGATCGTCTCGGCTATCTTCGATCCAAGAGTTCAATCTTGGCCAAGTGCGGAGAAGGGCTTCATGCGCGATTTGAACGGTGTCTTCATCCACCGTCAAAAGGCGTGCGTCTGTCAGGGCTTCAACAACTTTACGCGTTGTGCTTGGTTCAATGTCTTGTTCAACCTCATCTATCGGAAGCAACCTGCGTGTATCCGGTGTACCCTCTCCGGGTGTTACCAATCGCAAAAACAATCGCTGCGTGGCCGTTTGCTGGTCCTCATCAAAACTGTTTGAAAATAGTGTTTCGGCTGTTTGGCTAATCGCACCCGTCACGCCGCCTGCTTCTCTGTAGCCGTCCAGAGACATGGTTGCACCTTTGCGTCGGATGTAGGTTTCGTAAAGCGAATGTGCCACTAGGGGTAACGAGCCAGCCTCTTTACCTGCTTCATCAACAATCGCGTCGATCAGAGACCTGTCCATATGCAGCCCGGCTGCACGAGAAGGCTCACTGATCGCGCGGCGAAGTTCCGCTCGGGTCATCGGCCCAACCAGCAGTTGGTTTTCCGATATCCGGTCAGCAAGCCAAGGTATTTCCGCACATGAAGCATAAAAGTCGGCGCGAATGGTGATCACAGTTCGAACGCGACTGTCTGCAGGGTCGGTCATTGCAGACAAAGCTTCAATGAACTTCATTCTGCGCTCTTGTGTGACCAGGGTAAAAAGCTCTTCGAACTGATCTATGCAAATGAGTAATTCGCCTTCATTGGCCGTCGCGAGGCGACGCGCTGCGCTGGGATAAGCGATAAAGTCATTGAGTGAGACCTGAGCGGTAAGATGTGAATTGTCCCCGATGAGTTGGAAATACAAATCCGTCATCGGGTCCCGGCCGGGGGTGAAAACGCAAACACGCCAGTTTTCGCTTCCGTGAATTGCATTTGCTGCCAAAGCAGGGAGCAATCCGGCACGAAGTACTGATGATTTTCCACTTCCCGATGAGCCGCCCAATACCAGCATTCGGCCTTGTTGAAGCCTGTTGACAAGCTCTTCGACCAGGTCTTCTCTACCAAAAAAATACCTTGCGTCTTCGGACTGAAATGCCGCCAGCCCTTTGTAGGGGCATTCTACCTGGCTCTCTGAAAACTGTGTAACTGCCTCGGAAGCGGCTTCTCGTCGATCCCGGTCCAAGGCATCATTCATTGAATCCCGCCAAGACACCATTTGCTGAAACCGCGCTTCAGGGTCCAGCGCCATTCCATGCTCGATGCAGTCGCGCCACATCTCTGGCAACTCCGGTAAGGTCTCTGAGATGCGGTGAAACGGTGGCGGCGCCCGACCTGTCAAAACGTGCCACATGAGCGCCGTCGCCGAGTAAACGTCGGTCATTGGGGTAACAGGTTGCCCGCTTTCGACCTGTTCCGGCGCTTGATAGAGCGGTGTTCCGGCCATCATGGTCGCACCAGTCACGTCAATCGCCATGTCCTTTGCAATGCCCAAGTCGGCCAGAAACACTCTTTCGTCGGGCTCAACAAGCGCACTAAAAGTGTTTGCGATGTCAGGATCTTTTGGGCGTTTGATGCGTTGCAAAAGCACGTTTGCCGGTTTGACGTCGCGATGCACAACGTTTGCTTCGTGAACCGCCGTCAGGCCATCAGCCAGCGCGTCAATCAAGATGCCCACGCCATCACGCTGAGCCAACAACGCTGGCTCCAGACGTTTCAGGCGTTCCGCCAAAGTACCGCGATCTGCATAGTCCATAACAAAGTAAGGCCGCCCGTCCTCCAGCCGCCCCACATCATGAACGGACACAACGCGCGGAGATCGAATGCGCCTCAGCAACCGCGCTTCTTCTAGGAAGTGAGTAATGACCTTGTCATTGCTGGCTAGATTTGCGTGAAGAATCTTGAGCGTGACAGGGACTTCCAGTTCTTCGTCCCTAGCTAAAACGACAGCTGCAAAACCGCCGCTAGCAATTTCCCTTTCTACGGCATACCGGCCTATAAAAGCGGGGAAACTCATGATTCATCCCTTACCTCAGAGATGTTCCTGCACGTCCAAGCAATGATACTTGGTCGCGTCCAGAATATTGTGGTCCCTGTCAGCCGCAGTGACGCACATGGTTGTGGCCCCATCTCGTGCCGACGTTGAGGCAGCTTCCTTGGTCACATAGGCGGGGTAATCGTCGTGTCGGTGCCATCGGCCTTGCTCGACATTAAACTCGCTTTGAGCATTCCTGCCGACTTGCTCGACAGCGTAGCTTTCCCCCCACCAAGCGTGTAGGTGGTTCTTGGAGACGTCCGGTTTAAAGTTTGCTTCGTAGGTGATTATAAGTTCGTCACCATTTTTTTCGACCGAAACGATACGGACGTCACAGCCATCCACAGGGCAGGCATTAGGCATATCTGATTGTGCCGAAGCTTCCATAGGGGACAGAAATGCGGTCGCTCCAAGGATCAATCCACTGCGACACACTTGGTTCAAAGAAAAAAACTGCATGCTTCCCTCCTGAGCTTGTTGAAATCAGCACTGCAAGATGATCCTAGCACGAAATGAATATTTCTTTCTGAGACTTTCGCCACAGAACTCGGAAGACTGACTTTGAAAACGGCTATCGACGCACGACTTCAAATTCGAGAGGTCGGGCATCGGCGTGTTGAGTGGGAAGAGATAGCGAAATCAAGCCACCGCCTGCAAGCATGACGGCTTCTCGTTTCAGTTGAATTTCTCTTTCATTTTCGAACTTTACGTACGTGCCAGAAGAACTCCGATCTGTGAGCATGAGTTTGCCGTTTTTCATGTTCAGCACAGCGTGTAACCGCGAGACCCACGGCTGTGTCATGACTACGTCGCATTGTTTGGATCTGCCGATTTTTATTTCACCACCCTCTCTGCAACGCCATGAGCGGTCGTTATGATAGAGAATAAGTGCAAAATTATTGCTCTGGGCTACTTGATTGCTGCCGCGATCAATCAGACCCGGCGGATGCACAACCGTGCTCAGCCCGTCTGTGAGGGCTCGCATCGAATAAGCTCTTACAGGATCGCTCACACCTTTCAGGTGAAGGGGCCCAATCGGAGTGAGCAACTGTTTGATGTCTGGGCTCAGGTAACTGGCGACGCTCTCACTGACGCAAGCCTCGCCTGGGTTCGCGGCCGCGGCTAGTCTGGCAGTTAAATTGACAGTTTCGCCGAAAATTCCATTCTCAGCGAAGACGATTGGACCATGATGTACTCCTGCATGAACAGACAACAAAGTGCCGTGCGGCTTGTTTATCATCTCCAATGCCGACTTAACCGCAGCGTCCTGATCAAGAAAGTAGCATAAGAAGTCGTCGCCCTTTTGCCCTACAGGAACGCCACCCAGGGAAATTGCAACTTCTCGCAGGCGGTCAATCTCGAACTGTATCAGCTTCTGCGCCTGATCGTCTCCCATTGCTTCATAGAACGGAGTGCTATCCGAGATATCTGCAATTATCGTGGTGGCGAGTTTTGATTCCACAGTGATTTTCGCAATTTAGGTCTTCGAAGCTACATACCATTCGGCATTGAAGTCTTAGACTAGGTTAAAGTAGCGAAACTAAGAAAATCAACCTAGCTGAAACAGTGGCCACTGGCAGCAAAGCGGTTTCAGTCAAGAGTGTTGCGACGGGTCATGTCAGATCACCTAATTGGTGAGACTCCGGTTGCACCAAAATCAAGCTTCTACGTTCTTCAATTTCTGGGACTCAAGAGATCACGATTTTCTTCCTGAACTGTCGAAAAGCAGCCGTTCGTACAACTCGCAGAGAATGGCGGCGAAGAGCCCGTAGTTTCAAATGCTGCAGCAGCACAAATTGTGAGTCGCTGAATTTACGATGCGCGGGACTTAGCAGCCAATAGCGTTCATCGACGCTGTGTCCATAGCCAGACCATTTGGGGCATTCAGGCTCGCGACCCAAGGCAGTGTATGTCTCTCTCTGCAAGTGAAGTACCTGTACGCCCAAAAACAGGAATGCGGACGTTACGATTTGAGCTATAGGAAAAGCAAATAGTGTCCGCGACCGCTTACGCTTGTTTCGCGAGATAGGTATGACGTCAAAACCTGAGCTAGATGCCCCACAGATCGTTGGCCTGGGGTCGCCCTCCCAGATCACGGTCAGTCATGAGACGAGAGTTTGGCAAAGTGCAAGTTGCGACCAGACAAAACCAACAAAACAGTTTGAGCTTGTGCGACTGGCGCACTGATCCATCGGTTGCGAGTGTTTTGGGCATTCTGCAAGGCACGCAGTCAAGATGGAGGGCCTGTCAGGCATCTGCACTTATCAAGTCGCTTGCCTTTTCGCCTATCATAATCGCTGGCGCATTAGTGTTGCCACTGACTATTTCCGGCATAATGGAGCAATCAGCTACCCGTAAATTCATTATTTCATGTACATTTAGTTTTGCGTCGACAACAGACATGTCATTGCTTCCCATCGCGCAAGTGCCGGTTGGGTGATAGATTGATGTGGTGTTGGATCTGGCCCAATCAAGTGTGCCTTCATAGTCGTCGTGGCTCAGGTCTGCCGTCGGTCGAAACTCTTCCGATATCTTTGAGGCCAGAGGGTTCTGTTTGGCAATCCTGCGCGCGATATTCACTCCGTCGACGATGGTTCGGCAATCCGTATCTGTGGAAAGGTAGTTCGGGACGATTTTGACGTGTGTGGACGGATCCGGGCCGTTCAGGCGAAGCTCGCCTCGGCTTTCCGGACGCAGCTGGCATACTGACATGGTGAAGGCTGAAAACGGATGCACGCCTTCACCGGGGCTGTCGGCAGACCAGGGTTGCACATGGAATTGAATGTCAGGCGTCTCAACGTTGGGGCGCGTTTTCATGAACCCGGTGGCAAGGCTGGCCGCCATGGTCATAGGCCCGGCTCGGAACAGAGCATATTTCAGAGCAATCCTCGCCTGATTGAACAGGCTGCGGACTTCATCATTCAGTGTTGGTTCATTGCACTTGAACACCAATCGCGCCTGCAAGTGATCCTGCAAGCCCTTACCGACGCCGGGCAGGGCGTGGACCGGTTCGATCCCGTTTTTCTTCAGGTGGTCAGGGTCGCCGATTCCCGACAGCATTAAAATCTGCGGAGAGTTGATCGCGCCGCCAGACAGGATAATCTCGCGCCGAACTTTCAGAGTTTGCTCGACCCCCGACCTATCCCGGTAAACCAGCCCGGTCGCCTTTTTCCCGTCCAAAACCACGCGTGTCACTAATGCGTTGGTGATGATGTTCAGATTCTGACGACTTCGAATGGGTTTAAGATAGGCCACAGCAGCGCTGCACCGACGGCCGTTGCGCGTGGTCAATTGGAAATAACCTACGCCTTCCTGTTCTGCGCCGTTGTAGTCGGGATTGAACGGGTAGCCTGCGGCCTGTGCCGCGGCAACCCAGGCGTCGCAGATGGGGCGTTGAATACGCATGTTCGACACAGACAAAGGCCCACCAACGCCATGAAACTCATCTTCACCGCGTTCTTGATCCTCGCTGCGTTTAAACAGGGGCAAGACATCGTCCCACGCCCAACCTTCATTGCCCATTTGCCGCCAGCGATCGTAGTCCTCTTTCTGCCCGCGGACATAGAGCAGTCCATTCAGCGAGGATGAGCCGCCCAGAACCTTGCCGCGCGGCCAGTCGATGGACCGACCGTTCAACCCCGGATCAGGTTCGGTGCGATAGCACCAGTCAACCGAAGGGTTATGCATTGTTTTGAAGTAGCCAACGGGGATGTGAATCCACGGGTTGGTGTCGCGGCCACCTGCCTCGAGCAATGCAACGGTTGTGTTGGGGTCGGCACTCAGCCGATTGGCAATGACACAGCCCGAAGACCCCGCGCCAACAACTGCATAATCCACTTCCATGACCGCCTCCTCACAACGTCGCTGAAAAAAACTCTATGCAAGATGCAAGAAATATACTAGCCTTTTTTGATACAAAACGTCTCAATAATTGCGAACAGGGAGGTAAGCGATGGAGATCGGACGGAAACTAAGTGGTATCTCACGGCGGGATTTTTTCCGTGTGGCGGGTCGTTACGGCATGAGTTCAACTCTTTTGGCCGCGGGCGGGTTCGGCGGGGCAATGAGCCTGGCGAATCTGGCACAGGCTGCCGAATCAACTTATGAGAAACGCTTTTCGAAAGAGCCGAAGCACACGCTGAAATTCGGTGCATCGGGCTTTAACACTCGCAACCTGCTGATCGAACGTGCCGGCGCCATCGAATTCGCGCGTGATCTGGAAGAGCGCACGGACGGTGAGATTCGTATCGAATTTATCGGCGACAACCAGATCTGCGGCCAGCTGAGCTGCGTCGAAAAAACCCAACAGGGGATTGTCGATATCTATGCCGCCTCAACCCAGAATTCGGCCGGTGGTGCGCCGTATCTGAACGTGCTGGACTACGCCTATATGTTCCCCAGCCGTGCGGCGCAGTATCATTTCTTTTACAGCCCCGCGAGCCAGCGCATCCTGCGCGAGCCGCTGGAAAAACGACACGGTCTGAAATTCCTGTTCACCCATTGTGAACTGCGCGGCCTGCAAATGGGCTCTACCTTTTCGGATAAACCGACCGTCACCAAGCTGGAAGAATTGTTCGGCACCAAAAACCGTGTGACGGGCACTCAGCTGGGTCGTATCGCCATGCAGCTTCTGAACCTGAACCCAGTTCCAGTGGCGTGGGAAGAAACCCTGGACGCGCTGAAGACCGGTCTGATCGACGGCGCCGAGACATGGGCCTCTGCCGTGGCTTACGCCAACATGTCGCCCGTTGTGTCGCAGTCGGTAAACCTGAAGTTCTTCTGCGGTACCGAGCATACCTCAATGTCCGCCAAGGTTTTCGACGGGCTGGGCGGTGAACTGCAGGATGCAGTCATGGAATCCTCGTACTTCACACAGGCTCTGATTCAAGGTGCGAACGAGGCTGCGCTGCTGAACACTGTAGGTTTCTCGGATCCGCAGCTGCCCAACACAATCTTTGCCGAAAACGGTGTGCGCCCGGCCTTCCTGGCGGATGACCAGATCAAGCTGGCTGAAGAGATGTGTGCTCCGAACTACAACCCTGAGCCGTGGGCGCAGTGGCGCGAGCGTCTGAACAAGTGGTCAGGCGGTATCGACACCTATCAGGAAATCTACGACATCGCGCGCGAGATTCCGGCTGATACATTGCCAGAAAATGTCGAACCTCGCCGCTGGTGGAGAGGCGAAGCCTAATCTAAGCATATTCCGAACCGGCCCGTGTGGGCCGGTTTCACACAACACCGACTGGGAGGACGGGGTTCATGTCATTTTGGGCAGATGTCGGCGCTATAGTCAGTGCTTTACTCACCTTCGATTCGTTCGAGATCCAATCCGCACTGGAATCCGACGCAACATGGGTGGTGGGCGCAATCGTCTCGGCCCTGGGTGGGCTCCTCATTATGTGGATTTATCGGAAGTTGCCGTTTGTCGAACGTCACTTTGAACGTGCCGTGATGGTTTATTCCTACCTTGCGATTGCCTTCATCATATTCTGGGGGGTGATCGATCGGTTTGTGTTTAACGATCAGGAACCCTGGTCCACCACCATTCCTCCACTCCTCTTTATGGTTATGGCATGGTTCGGCGCGTCTTATAACGTGCGGCTACGCACACATCTGAGTTTTAGCGAATTCCGCGCTTCGATGCCGCGCGGAGGACAACTGGCTTGCCTGATCCTGGATGCAGTGCTTTGGTATATCTTCGCGGTCATCGTCATCGTGACCACCGTACGGCTGGTGGCATTGTCTGCTTCGAACTTTCAAATCGTTCTGGGCACTGACAACATCATGCAGTGGTGGTTCCTTCTGGCCGCGCCGCTGTCTTTCTTCCTCATGGTCGGGCGCGTGTTTCAGAACCTGGCCGATGATTTACACAACTGGAAAACCGGCGAGCCTCTGATCAAGCAGGCCGTGATTGGAGCGGACTGATGGCTGATGGAACTTGGGTTACACTAATCTCGCTGGGCGTCACGTTTCTTTTCATGCTGGGCGTGCCGGTCCTGCTGGTTATCGGCTATTGGGTTATCGGATGTTCCTTTGTCCTGGGACTGACGTTGGATAATATGGGAGCCGAGCTGTTGAACGTGTTCAACAAAGGCTTTGCGCTGCTGGCGATGCCCCTGTTTATCCTGACCGGAGACCTGATTAACAAATCAGGCATCGCGCGACGGCTCAGCGATTTTGCCTATTCCTGTCTGGGTTGGATACGCGGCGGGCTGGCCATGGCCTCGCTGGGAGCTTGTGGGTTGTTTGCGGCGATCTCGGGGTCGAACTCGGCAACAACCGCGACCATCGGGTCGATGCTGCACCCTGAGATGGTCAAGGGCGGCTATGACGAACGTTTCAGTGCCGCGACCGCGGCTGCGGGTGGTACTGTTGGGATCATTATTCCTCCGTCCATTATCTTCATCGTGTACGGGTTTTTGATGAACCTGCCCATTTCCGAGCTGTTCGTGGCGGGTATTCTACCCGGCGCGCTGATGGTCATGGGTATGCAATTCGCCTGCTGGATCATCTGCCGCATGAATGGCTGGGGCCACCTTATCCCGTTGCAACTGAACCGGGTTCTGAAAACCGCGTTCGGTGCGTGGCTGGGTTTTTTCGCCATCGGTCTGGTTCTATGGGGCATCTATACCGGCAAATTCTCACCCACCGAGGCCGCTGGCGTGACTGTAGGTTTCTGCGTAATCGCCGGATTGGTCAGCTATCCTATCAACCGGATCATGGGTGCCCGAAACGATATTCCGCCCACAGAAAAAACCTTCGCGGAGATGTTCGTGGTTGAAGGCTTCACGATCCCCGAGATCCCTTCGATCGTGATCCGCTCGGCCCAGATCACTGGTATCCTTGCGCCGCTGATCGCAATTTCGGTGGTGATGCAGCAGATCCTGTCATTGCTTGGCGCGCAGCAAACCATTGGAGATTTCGTAACCTCGATGGGCGGGTACTACGCGGTATTGTTCACATCGATGGTTATCGTTTTCTTCTCTGGAATGGTTTTGGAAAGCCTGCCTGTAACCATAATTCTCGCCCCAATTCTTGCACCAATCGCGGCCTCGGTTGGGATTGATCCAATCCATTTCTCGGTGATCTTCCTTGTGGGCGCGTCCATTGGGTTCATCACTCCACCCTATGGGCTAAACCTCTATGTGGCCTCGGGAGTGACAGGTGTACCCTATTTCCGATTGCTTCGGTATACGGTGCCCTATCTGGTGGCGCTTCTGTCGGTTTGGATTTTAGTGTCGCTCGTGCCTGATCTGGCCTTGATCCTGCTGCCAAATAACTAGACTGTTGCAGGATGGCCGAGACGGAAACACAAGATCGAGAAACTCAAATCCCGACCAACTTGCGCCTTCTTCTGATCCTCGAGGAGGTGGCGCGGCGGGGCGTTTCCGTCAAACCATCGGACCTGATTGAGGCATTGGGTCTGGCCAAGCCAACTATTCATCGTCTGCTGCAAACCGCCGAAGCCGAAGGTTTCCTGCAGCGAGATCTAGATGGCAGATCATATGGCCCAGGACACCGGTTGCGATTGCTTTCGGTCAATACCATGTCGTCCGAGCATCTACGCACTGCGCGGCTGGCAATCTTGCGCAGTGTGGCTGAAACTGTTGGTGAGACTTGTAATCTCGCCATTCCAGACCGCGAGGGTATGATCTATCTCGACCGGGTGGAAACCAAATGGCCTCTGCGAATTCAACTCCCGGTCGGGACTCAGGTGCCCTTCCACTGCACCGCCAGCGGCAAGTTGTACCTGTCCACACTACGGCAGAAAAAGCTGGATGGATTTCTTTCGGCAGGACATCTGCGACCACAAACCGAACGCTCGCTGACCGATCCCAAGGCGTTGCGAGCGGAGATCCAACGTATCTCTGAGAATAGTTATTCCACCGATGACGAGGAATTCATGACCGGAATGACTGCGCTAGCAGTACCCGTTCAGGATGGACAAGGCCGATTGGTGGGCACGCTTTCGGTGCACGCGCCGACACAACGTCATGACGTACACAGTCTGATGTCGTTTCTGGGCATTCTGCAAAAAGGGGCGAGTGAGCTTTCGGCTCTTTTGACCGAGTGACTAATGCCTCAAATGACAGTCAAAACCTGAAATTTTTTTACCAGCTGCGAATCCGACCATCGACCGGTTTGGAGAATTCTGCGCCGCAGTGGGTGAGACTGTGGTCTAAGTTCAATGTCGCCGTTCGTTTAAACTTTGCAGAGTCAACATTGGCGCACCGCTGCCATTCCCGGCTAGTGCAGCATCTGTCACTCTGGACTCATTGCTGACCTCGGATGCGGCGCAACATCTTGTGATACAGTGGGCAGGTCAACGTCGGGTTGTCGCTTTGGCGGGCATAGCGGATCGGAGGATAAGTCATTGAAACACCAAACTTACCAGCCGTTCGCGCGCTTCGCCCCGCTTGAAACAAGGGCCGGCTTGTCGGCCAGAAGCGACCATTGAAACCAAAGCACGTCTGGGTAATCCGAGTACAGCTTGAATTGGCTGAGAGCTCTCGTGACCTCGCACTGTTCAACACGGCAATCGACAGCTAGTTGCGCGGCTGCGACTTGGTAAAGATGAAAGTCGTCGACGTCATGGCGTCAGGTCAATTCAAGGAACGGGCATCGGTCCTACAGAGCAAGAAACAGAAACCGGTGCGGTTCGAGGTTTCCGAAGGTACATGGGCCTTTGTTGAGAGGTGGATGGAGGGCGAGATCATGGCCGGCTCAGAGTTACCACGGCCAGGTCGCTTCCAAGAGCGCCTTCACATCTCGACGCGTCAATATGCTCGGATTTTCCGTGGCTGGTTTACGTCAATTAGTTCGGAGGAAAGTGCATGCGGCACGAATTCGGTGCGGCGGACTAAGGTTACCCAGATATACAAGAAGACCGGCAATCTTGGAGTTGTTGAGTTCCTACTGGGGCATACCAAGACGGATAGCACTGTCCGGTATCTGGGTGTTGAACTGTAGGAAGTGCTGGCTATTACTGAAGCAATCGAAAACTAGTCCTTCGGGCGGCCTGCAGGGGCCGCCCGAAGCCAACGTCTGGCATCGGCGCCGGATGTTGCATCGGCACCCGCATAGCTGACATTCGCTGCAATCGCGAGATCGAACGCCTGTCAAACGCGTGCATCCCGAACAAAATTGCAGCCGGGTTGTTCTTACCCAAAGTTTTTGGGCGTGGGTTCTCGACTTCGTCGGATCATGGATACCAGCGGATGATCGGAACCGGATGATCCTCCCACAGGTATATCCGATGCTTGACGAGCAGCATGTAATCTGGACGGGAATGGCCTATGATCATAACAAGCTCGTAACTGTTCTGAGTGGAATACTACGCTATAGTTGGTGCCCTTTGTGTCCGATGGAGGACAGGGCAGGGGGCTCGGATCGTTATCTTCGTCTCGATTGGTCCCTGTCCATTGTCACCATGTGCAAATTCCAGTCCAGACCTTTGATTGAACGATGCCAATCCTGTTTTAGTATCGTAGCGACCCCGGATCTTGCTCAATACGGCAAACAACTGGTGTTGGTCTGCCACAAATGCTTCGCGCCCCTGGACGCAATTCGCGGTTTTGATTTTGTCAGAAATGCCCATGCGAAGGGCTGATCGGAAAACCCAAGTCTGAATCGGTCGTGGCAGAACCTGACGCGGTCCGAAGCGTTTCTTAAACAATGTTGAGGGTCAAATCAGTCGAAGGCAAGAAACACCGTATCCTCTGGGAAGTTCTATAGATACTAAACTTTCTGTGTCTGGAACAGTTCGCAATTCCCAGCATAAGTAGAGTTGGCTACGCATCCCAACACCTCAGGGATCCATTCAACACTTTCCATGCTGCTGAACGAGGGAGAGCAATGGCCGTTTTCTTATCTTTTTGAGCAGCTTAGCTTTCAGACGATAAAGCACGTAGTATCGAACCTCAAAATAGGGGTCTCATTTTTAACAGGTTTGTACAGGTCATGTCGGATCACTTTATTGCTGAGACTACGGTCGGAGCAAAATCAAATACTTAGCGATTTAAATTTTTGAGACTTTGAAATTCGCTAGTTTCTAGTTGAACTATTGGCAAGCAATCCTTCGTGTAGCACGCAGAGAATGGCCGCGAAGAGCCCATTCTGTGAATTTGGTTTTCTCTCTGTGCGCACGCAAAGCAGCATAAAGAGAGGCCATTCGTGCCGGGCGCAGCGAAATTTCGTCAAGCAATTAGCGAGACGCGGACAAACCTGCCGTTAGCACAATACTCCGAAGGTCCGGTCCAGCCCTATTGTTGCCCTTGGGGCTAACTTCGCCTCGTGCCAGGAACGGACACAATGACAGTTTCGTCATTTAGACAAAGACCGATGCTGGAGTAGTTCGCTCGTCCTGTCCTTTCATCCACTCTTCCTACCGTTCAGCAACCAGGTGCGTATCATGCCTTTGCCTCGAACTTCTATCAAACCGCGTTCGACGAAGATGAATCGGTTCATGAGGCGTTCATGAACGTCCGATGTCACCTGGATTTGACCAGGCTCGCCGGTTTGTTCCATTCGCGCCGCCATGTTAACTGCGTCGCCCCAAACGTCGTAGAAGAACTTTTGCCTGCCTACGACCCCTGCTACGACCGGACCGCTGGCGATACCGATGCGAATTGGCACCGCACGTCCTTTCGGATCAACGAGGTCAGAGAGCGCGTCGCGCATCTCGAGTGCGAGATCTGAGAGTGCCTCAACTTGATCTTGCCGCGGCTCGGGCACGCCACTTACAACCATGTAAGCATCGCCGGTGGTTTTGATCTTCTCGAGGCCATGCTTCTCGACGAGCGTGTCAAGATCGCTGAAGACGTCGTTGAGGAATCGAACGAGATCCTCTGGCTCCGTGTCGCTTGCCCGCGCGGTGAAACCCCCCATGTCGGCAAAAAGAACAGAGGCCTGATCGTATCGGTCGGCAATTACTTCGCCGCCACTCTCCTTGAGACGTGCAGCCACACTGACAGGTAGGATGTTCGCGATCAATGCCTCGGAACGCTCGAACTCATGCTCAGCCGCCGCCTCGGCGTGCGCGATCTGACGCATCGCATAGAGTACGATCGAAAACAGGATCGCAAAGCTCAGTACGACAGAGGGAATAAAATTCGCAACGAAGACCTGGTGCGGCGGCCGCAGCCCAGTGTTCACCGGCGTCACGGCCTCCAGAACGATCGTGACCGTAGCGGCCAACGCGACCAATGCGACTGCAACCGGGAGGCGTATCTCTCCGAAGAACGGAATGAGAAGCGCGGGAACCAGCAGGGCCCAGAAGTGCAAACCCGATCCGGTTCCAAAGATCAGACATAGTCCGGAAATGTCAGCCAACCCGACCGCGATAAGCAGGGACGCTCCCAGCGACGGCCCCCACCGATGCATTAACGGGACAGCGCTAAAACCGAGCGCGGCACCGAGATGGACGAGCGATGGCGGCCACAGGCCGGGGTTGGGGTTGATCATATGGGCGACGACAAATCCCAAAGAAATCACCACGAGCGCAAATGCGGTCGCGTTCACCACGCGGAGCCGCCGCGCGACCTTCTCTGGATAGCGTTCGGTGCCAAAGCGGATCGTTGGAAGAACTCGGCGCCATTTCATACGGACCCCTCCAATGCCTTCGATCATAATTGGGTGTCGGAATGAGACGAACGTCAAGCTTGCAGGCAGTGTGAAACGTACGCGACAGCATGAATGAATGCCGGCAGCAAGACTGTGCCAAGCTGCCTTTGCCGATTTCGCGGTTAAATGTGAACCTCGCGATCTAGTTGGTGGCGACAACTACTGGGTCAGATCAGAAGGCCGGATTTCGACACTCACTGCAATTGACTGTACTGGACACGGCTTCCCCAGAGGCTTCATGACCATGCTAGCAATCGCGACTCTCGAGCGGCTTTGCTTTGAAAACGATACGCTCACCCCCGCTTCGGCTTTGTCGAAGCTGAGCGACTTTACTCGCGCGCTCCTAAATCCGGACACTAAAGGCGCGAATTCTAATGACGGCATAGACGCCGCTATATGCCAGATCAATTCAAGGAAAGGGATAGCTAAGTTTGCAGGAGCGCACATGTCTTTGTTGGTTAAATCGGTGGCCGGTGTCGATCGATTCCGGGGTGACAGGCTGAGCGTTGGGTGTGCGGACACCCCAAATGAGCCAGAGTTCGTCGAGCACAAAGTCCAATTGGATCAAGTCACGGACCTGATTGTCTCCACTGACGGCCTGATTGACCAATTGGGTGGCAACAAGCGTTTCTCCCTTGGCTTTCAAAAGCTTAATTGCGATAGGTGAGCAAGCTAGCTGGTCAAACTCGGAAGAGCTTTCGAAGGCCATTGACGCTGCCTTCCAAGACTATACGAAGAATGAAGAGCGCATGGATGATTTGTCAGTGATTGCTTTTCGTCCCGCGTGACAAACAGACTAAGTCGTTTTTCTTGCGGCACACTTATGGCCGCCAGATTACCGTCCTATCAAGCTGAACCATTTCCAACCATCTCGTTTATTGGTTTTCGGATGGATAAGGATAAAGTCGGATTTGTCTGCAGAGTAGACGAGCAATTAGCTTCGGGCCGCTGTGGTGCAGCTAACGGTTGCTTTGATGCGCAATGTGTGGGTTCTACAGGCCTCCCATCTCGCCGGTGCAGCGAATGGCGGCAAAGCGGTCGGCGATCGCAGCATCTCGGTTGTCGGCTGGATGTCGGTTCTGGGCCGAATATATTGCCGGTCGCGCATCCAGCCGTCTCATGCAGCTGCACTTTTTAATTGACGCTGTTAAAATGGGAGGTCGGAAACTGGGGCGATTGTCCGAGATGTTGAAAGTAGTGACGGTTTTTTCGAGTGACCAAGCTTCTGATGGGAGCAGGCATTCAACAAAACCGAACCCGTCTGGAGCCCGTGACACAACACCGTTGTTTCCACGGCTCCATTCCAACTGGTGATCTCTCAAGAAATGCCCCTTTTTTCAGAGGATCCTGCGGGCTCATCCAGGTCCAGCACCGCTGGGTCGATCATACGCTTGTCAGCGCTCATCTTGACAGAATTCCGCATGGCCTTACTTCGCCGGAGCAATCGCCGAAAACGCGCTTCGTCGAGCATAAGCAGAGTTGAGGGTGCCAACGCCCGCACGTTTACGCGACGGGGCCGTTTCAATAGCATGGCCAATTGCCCAAACATTTCGCCACGCCCTAACCGCGTCGTGTGTCTGCCTAATTCCACTTCGACTGCCCCAGAAGCAATGAAGAATACACTCCGGGCGAGTTCATCATTGGAAATGATGGTATCACCCGCGTTGGCATAGCGGGTACGCAGAGCTCTACTGAGTTTCCGCAGCGAAGCTTTGTCGAGATCGGAGAAAAGCGGAAACTGCCTGACAAGATCCCGTCCTTTGAGGGCAATGTCCAGTACCGGACGCCCTTCAGATAATGCGCGTCGTGCCGCCACTTCCTGCATCAACACCGAATAGAGTTCTTCGCCCACCAGACCGTCTTCGCGCATGACCGCGTATTCACGCTCCTCCAGTCGCAGCGCGGTCCGCCGGATGAATCGCCGCTCCAGCTTTTCGGCATAACCTGGATATTGTAGCCGCAGACCGTCCAGCGCTGTCTCAACCGCCTCGGACCGGCGTGCCAACACTTCATCAAGCAACTCCGCAACCCGTCGTCCGTGGATCCGGCGTATGCGGCCACGGACGAATCCATCGAGGTCCTGCAGGATCAGGCGTTGCATCAGCAATCTTTCGAACCGATCCGTCGTTATACGAGTGAGCAGGAACGAAATTCGAAGCCGGTTGTGCAGAAACACAGCGATCCGAAAAGATCTGCCGTAATTAATGGACCGATTTGATGCGCGCTGATAGCCGATCCGCCCACCGGTCCGTGCGCCTTCAATGAGCCGATCGGCGTCGGACAGAATCTTCTCACTCAGAACCGATGACATGGTGCGTTCCCGCATCCGCGCCAAGACGGAATCCCGCTCTGCACCTGCCAGCGCAATAAGGCCAAGCGTGACCCGGTCACGATCAAGGATCTGCGCACTGTCTTCGGCGGCCTTTACAGCCTCGTCGAGGCGTTCGCTAAACTGTTTGGCTTCGTTTCTGACGATATCGTGGGTCAGGTTATAGTTTTCTGCGGTGCGGGACACATCCTCGCGAACCGATTGCAAGGCGACCGCGACCACCTGGCGTGAAAGAGCCGTATCAAGCGGAGAAAGCCTGTCGAGCCCCAGTTTCGTGATCACCGTGCGCAAGGTTGTTCCCTGCACAATCAGTGTAAACAGCGTAAACCCAGTGGCTAGGATGCCGACCAGGCGCTTTGTCTCAAGCGGGATATGCGTGCTTTCGGTGACTGCCAGCGCCAGCGCCAGCGTCACAGCGCCACGAAGCCCACCCCACAATATTGCGGTGCGATAGGGGCGTTCGACAGCTGGCGACAGACCGATTGCCGTAAGCAATGGCAGCAACCCGAACAGAATTGCCGCTCGCGCGAACATGGCGGCCAGAACCACCACAACCAGCAGGCCAAAGTCGGACGGCCGCACCTCTTCCAGCAATCGCGGTATCAGCAATGCTGCGAGAATAAAGATCAGCGCGCCTGCCCAATGTGCCAAAAGGTCCCAAACTTCTTGCAGATTTGTCCAGGCGACCGGTGACAACCGACCGGGGCCTGTGAGGTTGAGCGTAAGGCCTGCGGCCACCACCGCGATGACGCCCGAAGCCCCGACGCTTTGTTCTGCAACAATATAGGCGAGGTATGGCAGCGCGATGGAAATGGAAATCTGCGCCATATCCCAACGGTCTACAAACGCCATCATCCAAACCGCCATACGCGCCATTAGCCAACCGGTGAGTGCTCCGCCTACGATCAACAGCGGAAACTGGCCTACGGCTTCACTTAGTAGCGGATCGGGCCTGCCCAGCATGACAAAGCTCATGAAAAGCCCGAAAAGAGCAACCGCAGCAGCATCATTAAGAAGGCTTTCACCCTCGATAATTCGCGACAGCCTGCGCGGTGCCGAAATCGACCGGAAAATGCTGACAACCGCCGAGGGGTCCGTTGTCGATACAATAGCGCCGATCAGCAGGCAGGCGGCCAGAGGCAGCGCACTTGCCCAACTCAGCGCATAGCCAATGGAGAGGGTCGCGACAATCACTGCGACAACGGCCATCATCAGGATGGGCATCCAGTCATCCAGCATCCTGCGCAGGTTCATGCCGAGTGTCGCTTGAAACAGCAACGTTGGCAAGAAAACATAAAGGAAGACGTCCGACCGGATCGGCAGATCAATAATCGCCTGCGCCCCCGGGTTCAATGCATCCGTCAGGTCAGTGTCGAGAAAGAACGTTGCGCCAAGACCGATCACTATCCCCAGGACGGCGAGGATAACGCTGTAAGGCAGGCGCAACCGTGCGGCGAGGGGTTCCGCCACGCCGATTACAACAAAAAGAGAAGTTATGACGGTCGTAGTGACGACGATATCCATCAGTACGTATTACCCGAGAACTCGAATTAATGGAATCCACTCTTAAAGCCGGATCGACCACGTGGAATCGATGTGTGAACTTACACTTGACCAGAATGTGCAGATGCAGCGAATGTCAGGAATGACGGGTCGCAGTGCGACACCAGCGCCGTGAGTGAACGGCTGGCATTGGCCGTTCACAACCGTGTGGTGGGTTCCTGGCTACAGGATGCCGCGTTGCCTCTTAGATCAAGCAATAACCCAATGTGCAGAATGCTAAATCGAGCGCGGATGTCGAATAATTTTAAGCTGGCAAAAAACCCTATCCAACTCTCATAGATTGTGGGCGAGATCGCCCGGACGCGAGGGACTGCAAAACGTAGTGGCAGTTGCATCGTTCAATTGCAGTTGGTCTTCACGCCAGACCTGCCCAGCCGATTGAATGGACCGGTCTTATTGTGCTTCCTGATTGGCGACAGTCTCCGATCAGGAACTTTTCCACGTTTTGATAGGCATCCAGTTAGTCAAGCGGCCCTGGCAAATGCGAGTGGTCTTTTCTCGCAGCAGGTGGGGAATTGTCCCTGGTGGTTTCGGTGCTTGTTACCTGACGCTCGGCTGTTGTATCTACACGGTTTCGGATTATCCGGTACTGTCTGCCATCAGCACCCATGGAACAGACTAGGTTGATTGCGTAGCGGAGGATTTCAGGCTCATCGTAACCATCAGA